>JAEVZE010000329.1 GCA_023392395.1 Bacillota bacterium | reverse complement strand
GCATTGCGCTCCGCGTTCACATAGCCCGCGGCCATGGCGTAGCCCATCCCGGCGGACGTATCCACGCGGGCGTGCACGTCGTTGGTGTGGAAGACGGTCACCTGGATGGGTTCGGCGGCTGTCTGGTCGGCGAGTGCGGCGGGGGTCATCAGGATCATCACGAGCAGGGCGGATAGCAGGATGAGTACCTTCTTCATGAATCTGCCTCCTTTTTTTCGCGTCGCAAGAGCTATACACAGTACACCGAACTCATATTAATCCCAAACATGAATTATTCGTCGAACCGGTGCTTTGGAGTAATTCAATTCATGCATTCTATACGTGTCATGGTAAAAGAACCCGCGCCGGCAAATTCGGCGCGGGTCAGGCTGTTGACAACCCTCGTCGTCTTTCAAATCGTTCCCGGCGACCCGTGCGCCGGGAACGTATTTCTGTGATCAGTACGCATACTGGTCGTAGAAACAACACCTTCAGTCAGTGAGCCGCCCGGAAGTTCCGAAGAATTTCAGGCTCACGCAGTCTACCTCTTTTGCGTTGAAAAACCCCACAGGGGTTTCCAACGCATTGACCCGCGCCGGATTCGCCGGCGCGGGTCTTGCATAAGTCAGGCGCGAACCTTCTTGAGCTTGACGAACCTCGGCAGGCCGTCCTCGATCTCAAGCTTGGTCTGGCCTTGGATCAGCGGCAGCGCGTAGTCGATGAAGCCCTGGTTGATGCCATCGAGGGTCCCGTTGATCCACTCCAGCGGCAGCTTCTTCTCGGCGTTGGCGACGATGTCCAGATCGAACAGCTTGATCTTGCACTCGTACTTGCCGTCCGGGCCTGTGACGCGCTCAAAGCCCACCATCTTGTCGGTAATCCCGGCGACGGCGTTTTCCACCGCGGCCTGGCCCGCCATGAAGGACTCGTCCACGTCGGTCTGGGAGGCGCAGTGGGCGGCGCAGCGCTGAAGTAAGCTCAGCTCGATGCCGCGCACCTTCGCGCCGGTAGCCGCCTTGACTTCGTTGGCCAGGAACGCGGCCAGGCCGCCCAACTGGGCGTGGCCGAAGCTGTCGCGGGTGGCGTTCTTGTTGGCGTACTCGGTGATGAACACGCCGTCCTTGTCGTGGATGCCCTCGGACACGGCCACGATGCACTTCTTGTTCTTTGCGTAGATGGCCTTGACGGAATCGATGAACTTGTCCATGTCAAAGGCGACTTCCGGCACGTTGATGAGGTCCGGGCCGTTGCCCTTGTACTGCGCCAGCGCGGCGGCGGCGGTCAGCCAGCCGGCGTGGCGGCCCATGCACTCGATGATGGTGACCATGCCGGTGTCGTACACGCGGGCGTCATGGTACACTTCCATGACGGACGTGGCGATGTACTTGGCGGCGGAGGAGAAGCCGGGGCAGTGGTCGGTGCCGGCCAGGTCGTTGTCGATGGTCTTGGGGATGCCCATCACGCGGCACTCATAGTTGTGCTCCAGCATGTACTTGGAGATCTTGTTGCAGGTGTCCATGGAGTCGTTGCCGCCGTTGTAGAAGAAGTAGCGCACGTCGTACTTCTTGAAGATCTCGAGGATGCGCTTATAGTCGGTTTCGTCATCCTCTGCCTTTTTCAGCTTGTAGCGGCAGGAGCCCAGCGCCGAAGACGGCGTGTACTTCATTCGCTTGAGCTCTTCCGGATCTTCCTTGCCCATGTCAATGAGCTTGTCCTGGAGCACGCCCTGAATGCCGTTTTCCGCGCCCAGCACGCGGGTAATCGAGGGATTTTCAAGCGCCGCGGAGATGGCGCCGTACGCGCTGGCGTTGATGACGGCCGAAGGACCGCCCGACTGACCGATGATGCAAGCGCCCTTGAGTTCGCCCATGGTATTTTCATCCTTCCATGCCTAGTTTTTCTTCCACCCGCAAATGTAGCACAACCGACGTAAAAAGTCAATTTCGAGAAGGTAAAACTGCGAGTCCAGAACACGGCATTCCACGCGCGTCACCGCCACAGGGAGAGGGTGGAGAGGGCTGAAGCCCGGCAACCGTCGTAACCCCGTTTCGCTGCAATCGTTCCCGGCGACAAGCGCGCCGGGAACGTGTTTCATCCATCAATGCGCACACTGGTGGATGAAACAATACCGCTCGTCAGCGAGCCGCCCGGAAATTCCGCTGAATTTCAGGCTCGCGCAGGCTTCCCCTTACGCATCGAAAAAACCGAAGGGTTTTTCGATGCGTAAGGGGTGGAGCGGGCCGAAGCCCTTTCCACCTTCCATCAAATCCGGCGACATGTGCGGCGGATTTGGCATTCACCCCGAGCTTAAGCGAAGGTGAATGCATTCCCGAACCGGTTTCCGCCCTAAAACGCCCGCTGGCGTTTTAGGAAACCGGCACGTTCCAAGGCAAATGAAAGCTGCAGGGCAGATTTCATTTGCGTGCCGACGCGCATGCCGCGCAGCCGCCCTCCCCTGTCTCGCGCAAGGACGCGGGCATAGACCGGCCCACGCGGCCCATCGCGTCGATCACCTCGTCCGCCGGCAGCATGCTTCGGATGCCGGAGAGCGCCATGTCGCATGCGGCCACGGCATTGACCACGCCCAGGACGTTACGGTACACGCAGGGTACCTCCACCAAGCCCCCGACGGGGTCACACACCAGGCCCATCACGATCATGAGGGCAAAGGACACCGCGCTGGCCGCCGCCTCCGCCCTGCCGCCGGAGAGTTCGGTAAGCGCCGCCGCCGCCATCGCGCTGGCCGCGCCGCACTCCGCCTGACAGCCCGCCTGCGCGCCGGAGATACTCGCCCGGGCTGCGATCACGCCACCCACGCCCGCTGCGGTGAACAGCGCCTGAACCAGTTCATCGTTCGTCGCGCCCCGCGCCTTGCCGTAGGTGAGCAGGATGCCCGGCAGGATGCCGCAGGCCCCAGCCGTAGGCGCTGCCACGATGCGGCCCATGGCCGCGTTGAGCTCCGCCACGCCCAGTGCCACCGCGCATGCCTCGCCCACCAGCGCGCCGGAAGCGGAGGAACCGGCCTCGACATGGGCAATCAGCTTTGCCGCCTGCCCGCCGGTCATGCCGGACATGGACTTCACATCGGGCGAAAGGCCCGCCTGGGCCGATTCACGCATCACCTGAAGCGTCTCCAGCATCCTTTGCGTCAGCGCCTCCTGCTGGACGCCGTCCCGCTCCGCCTGGTCGGACAATACCACCCGCGAGATGGGGCCCTCCCCCGCCTCGCGCACCAGCTCTTCCATCGAATCGGTCTTGAGCATGCTCCCACCCCGTCGCTAAATTTTCTCCATCAGGACGGCATCCCGGATGCCGCGGATGGCCTTCAGGCACAGCATGGCGCTCTCTCCGGGCAGCTCGTCCACCTCCAACACCATCACCGCGTCGCCGCGAACGAAGGAACGGAACACCTGCATCGTCGCGATGTTGACGCCCTGCCCCGCGAGGAGCCCCGACACCTGCGCGATCACGCCAGGCTCGTCCCGGTGGCGGATGACGATGGTATTGGCCTCGCCGGTGAACTCCACCGCAAGCCCGTTCAACTTCTTGACCTTGATCGAGCCGCCGCCTACCGACGCCGCTTCGACCTCCACCGACCGGGTTGGCCCCTCCGCGCGGATGACGGCGGTGTTGGGGTGGGCGTCCTTGAGGTCGATGGGATGAAATTGAATCTTTAGTCCGGCTTCCTCCGCCAAAAGCAGCGCGTCGCGGATGCGGGCGTCGTCCACGCCCATGTCCTGAAGCCCTGCCGCGATGGCACGGTCGGTGCCGTGGCCCCGGTAGGTGCTGGCAAATGACCCGTAGAGCCCCACGTCGGCTTTGACCGGCGCTTCGCCCAATAGCCGCCTCGCCACCCGGCCAATGCGCGCCGCGCCCGCCGTGTGGGAACTGGACGGACCGATCATCACCGGTCCGATGATGTCAAACACATGCATGTTCTCGCCTCCCACAAAATGGTATCATCCGTGCCCGCCCGCGTCAAGCAAAAAGGCCGCGCGGCGCGCGGCCCTGGAACATATTTTGCCCAGCCGTATGGGATTCATGACTTCGGCTTCTTACTACAGCTGCCGCCGCAGGAACCGGAATAGGGGCAGTGGTCGCAGGCCGACCGCCCGCCTGTCTTGAGAAAAGCGCAGACACCCCGGTAGATGATGAGCGCCGCGAGGCCCAGGATCACCACCGCCACCCCGTACGTGATCCACGTCATGCGAAGAACAACCTCCCGATCTGGTAGACGACCAGCGACACCAGGTAGGCCGCGCCCATCTGAATGCCGATGGACATCCACAGGTATTTGGCGTTGCCCACCTCCCGCCGGATGGCCGCCATCGCGGCTACGCAGGGCGGGTACAAAAGCGTGAACGCCAGGAACGAGTACGCGGACAGCGGCGAGAAGTTTTGCGGCAGGAGCCCGATCAGCCTTCCGGTATCCGGCGCGGCGTAGAGCACCTGCAGCGTAGAGACCACCGCCTCCTTCGCCACAAGGCCTGAGAGCAGCGCCACGCCCTTTCGCCAGTCGCCAAAGCCCAGCGGGGCCAGAACCGGCGAGATGAACCGGCCCAGCCAGCCAAAGATGCTCTGCTCGCTGTTGGTCACATACTGAAGGCCGAAGGTGAAGCTCTGCAGGAACCAGATCACCACGCTCATCGCGAAGATCAGCGTGCCCGCGCGGGTCAGAAAGTCCTTGGCGCGCTCCCACAGCCGCCGGGCCACGTTTTTGACCGTGGGCCAGCGGTAGGGCGGCAGCTCCATGAGGAAGGGGGTATCGCCCTCGCGGAAGGTTGTCTTTCGGAGGATCAGCCCGATCACGACCATCATCAGCATGCCCAGAAGGTACAGGCTGAACACCACCAGGGCCTGACCTTTGGCAAAGAACGCCGCCGCAAACAGCCCGTACACCGGCAGCTTCGCGCCGCAGGACATGAACGGGGTCAGAAGGATGGTCATGCGCCGGTCGCGCTCGTTTTCGACCGCCCGGGCGCCGATGACCGCGGTGGTGGTGCAGCCAAACCCCATCAGCATCGGGATGAACGATCGCCCGGAGAGCCCGAAGCGGCGAAGCAGCCTGTCGGTAATGAACGCGGCGCGGGACATGTAGCCGCTGTCCTCCAGGATCGACAGGAACAGGAAGATCATGAGAATCTGCGGCAGGAACGTGACCACGCCGCCGACGCCCGCGATCACGCCCTCCAGGATCAGCGACTGGATCCACGCGGGGCTGCCCGCGGCCGTCAGCAGATGCTGAACCCCCGCGCCCAGCAGATCGTTGATCAGGTATCCCACCCAGCCGGACAGCGTCTGCCCCACCGGCCCGAAGGTGACCGCGAACATCAGCCCCATCACGGCCAGAAAGATCGGGAACGCGAACACCCGGTGAGTCATCACCCGGTCGATCCGGTCGGACAGGTCGTCGGCCGTGGCATCCGCCCGCTTGAACCCGGCCTCCTTCAGCATCGCCTCGATGGCCGAATACCTGGCGTCCGCCACCAGCGTCAGCCCGTCGATGCCCGGATGGCTTTTGCGGCCCTCGCCCAGGTACGCGCCCACGGCGCTCGTGATTTTGGCGCGCTGGTCGTCCGTCAGGTAGGCGGAGGAGAGGATGGTGTCGTCCCCCTCTAAAAACTTCAGCGCCACCCAGGCGGTGGGCGGGGCGTAGTCCAAATCGCCCTCGTCCACATAGCCGCCGATGTGGGCGTGAGGCGCTTGGGCGGTATGGTCCTCGTCCCGGTGTTGTTCGTCCCGGTGGCCGAAATGCTCGGACACGTCGAAGGCCGAATGCGCCTCCGCGCCGCCCAGCGCCGCCACAATGTTGGCCACCGCCATGCGGGTGGGCGCGTCGTACCGGCGAAGCGCGCTGGCCGTCACAGGCTCATGCGCCTGGCGGTGCAGCGCGGTGAACAATTCGTCAAACCCGGTGCGCTTCTTGGCCGAAATGGGCACCACCGGCGCGCCCAGAAGCTGCGAAAGCTTCCCGGCGTCGATGTGCCCACCGTGGCGTTCGATCTCGTCCATCAAATTCAGCGCGATCACCATCGGGCGCTCCAGCTCCATCAGCTGCAGCGTGAGGTACAGATTGCGTTCCAAATTCGTGGCGTCCACAATGTTCAAAACCACGTCCGGCCGGTGCTGCGCGATGAAATGGCGAGTGATGTTTTCCTCAATCGAATAGGGCGACAGCGAGTAGACGCCCGGAAGGTCGGTCAGCGTCGCTTCGTCCTCGCCCAATTCAAAAAGCGCTTCCTTGCGCTCCACCGTCACGCCCGGCCAGTTGCCCACGTACTGGTTGGAGCCGGTCAGGGCGTTGAACAGGGTGGTCTTTCCGCTGTTGGGGTTGCCCGCCAGCGCGATGGAAATCTTCATGCGCTCACCCTCCCAGTGACCCGGATGCCCTGAGCGTCCTGCCGGCGGATGGTCAGCTTGTAGCCGCGCAGCTGGATTTCGATGGGGTCGCCCAGCGGCGCGCGCTTGGTGACGGTGAGCCTGGTCCCGGGCGTGATGCCCATCTCCACGAGCCTGCGCTTGATCTTCCCCTGCACAAGCACCTGGGTAACCTCCGCGCTCTCGCCGTTTTCCAGATGGTCCAGCGTCCGGTCCAGCATAGGCACGCCTCCAAGTTAGCGCATTCTAACTATAAAAATTATAGTCCCGGGACAAGAAGGCTGTCAACCGGTTCTATGCGTTAAAGTTGGATAAAATGCCGGACAGCAGCGCCGGGCTTGGGTTATAATGTTGAAAATCCTGCGAGCACTTAAGGCAACCGGAAAGAGGACTGGAAATGACACCCGAACGATACGACGCGGTGGTGATCGGCGCGGGCCACGCGGGCTGCGAGGCGGCGCTGGCGCTGGCGCGAACGGGCATGAACACGCTGCTCACCACGCTGAACCTGGACAGCGTGGCGCTGATGCCCTGCAACCCATCCATCGGCGGCACGGCCAAGGGCCACCTGGTGCGTGAAGTAGACGCGCTGGGCGGCGAGATGGGCCTTGCCATCGACGATACGATGCTCCAGTCCCGCATGCTCAATACCGCCAAGGGCCCGGCGGTTCACTCGCTCCGGGCGCAGGCTGACAAGCGCGCCTACCAGAGGCGCATGCGCCGGGCGCTGGACGACGCGGAAAACCTGACGCTCCGCCAGGCCGAAGTGTGCGACATCGAAACATCGGACGGGCGCGTCGTGGCGGTGCGCACCACCACGGGCTCCCGCATCGAGTGCCGGGCGGTGGTCGTGTGCGGCGGCGTGTACCTCGATAGCCGCATCATCATCGGCGAATGCTCCTGGCAGGGCGGCCCGCAGGGGCTGTTAAGTTCGCTGCGTTTGGGGGATTCCCTTAAGAAACTGGGCTTTTCGCTGCGCCGGTTCAAGACCGGGACGCCCGCGCGCCTGGACGGCCGCACCATCAATTTTTCGAAAATGGAGCCCCAGCCGGGCGACGAGCCGGTGGTGCCGTTCTCGTTCCTGACGGACCGGAAGCTTGAGAACAAGCAGCTCTGCTACCTGACCTACACCTCGCCCGAGACCCACGAGATCATCCGCCAAAACCTGCACCGCGCGCCGATGTACTCCGGCTCCATCCACGGCACCGGGGCGCGTTACTGCCCCTCCATTGAGGACAAGATCGTGCGCTTCGCGGACAAGGAGCGCCACCCCATCTTTCTGGAACCGGAGGGTTCCGATACCGTCGAATGGTATGTGCAGGGCATGTCCACCTCCATGCCGGAGGATGTGCAGCGAGCGATCTACAAAAGCGTGCCGGGCCTTGAAAACGCGCGCGTATTGCGCCTGGCCTACGCGATCGAATACGACTGCATCGACCCCACCCAGCTGACCGGCGCGCTGTCGTCCCGCGAAATCGAGGGGCTGTATTTCGCTGGGCAGGTCAACGGCACCTCCGGCTACGAAGAGGCCGCCGCGCAAGGCATCTACGCGGGGCTGAACGCCTCGCTATGGCTGAGGGGTGAAGCGCCTGTCATCCTGTCCCGCGCCGACGCCTACCTGGGCGTATTGGTGGACGATCTGACCGTCAAGGGCGTGGACGAACCCTACCGGATGATGACTTCCCGGGCCGAGTACCGGCTGAACCTGAGGCAGGACAACGCAGATCTTCGGCTTACGGAACTGGGCTACGGCGCGGGCCTTGCCAGCCGCGAGCGGTACGAGCGAATGCTCAAAAAGCGGGAGAACACCGATCAGGCAGTCGCCCTGATCGACGAGTTGCGGTTGGTAAGCGCGCTCCGGCGGCCGGAGGCCAGCCTACATGATCTGGCTGGCGGCACGGCGCTGATGGACCTGCCCGCCGACGCCCTGGAACAGGCGGAGATTCTGGTGAAGTACGATGGCTACCTCGCCCGCCAGCAATCGCAGATTGACCGCTTCAACCGGGCGGAGCAAGTGATGCTGCCGGAGGACATGGACTACCTGTCCATTCAGTCCTTGCGGATCGAAGCGAGACAAAAGCTGAACGCGCAGCGGCCCCGGTCGCTGGGGCAGGCGTCCCGAATCCCCGGCGTGTCGCCGGGCGACATCTCGGTGCTCATGGTGCTGCTCGAGCGCATGCGCCGCGCGGGCAGCGCGTAGATTTAACATATTCCGCCGTGACAAGGACACACGCGGCGGCATATCATAGGGATGGGGTCATCCTGCGAAAGGGGGAATGTCCGTGCGGTAGAACCGGGGAACCTGTAAGCGCCGGGACTGCCCGATCCCGATCCAATAAACTGGACGGGGCACATCATCAGGCAGTTGACGAGGGGAGCGGTAGCGCCGGGAGACCGGCGCGCATCGAAAGATTCGGCGGATGCCGCTCGGGTGGGACGCGCCCATCCTCAGACGCGCGGGAAATATGCGGGCGACCGCAGAACAAAGCGCGCGTTTTCATGGAAAATAGAACAAAGAAAATAAGGGGCTGCCGCGCCGGGAACAATGACGTCGGAGGCTTTGCCGTATGTTTGCCTCGGCAAACACCGGCAGGGTATTCGACCTGCAACTTCCCGCGCACCGCCCGTGATAAGGAGAAATATTCCATGTGCGGAATCATCGGATATACCGGAAGCGAGGACGCGGTTTCCAGGCTCATGGCGGGCCTTACGGCCCTGGAGTACCGGGGGTATGACTCCTCCGGCGTCGCGGCGTTTGAAAACGGGGCGTTGAAAATCGTCAAGGCCAAGGGGCGGTTGAAGAACATCCAGAAGCTGCTGGATGAAAACCCCATCGCCTCCCGCTGCGGCATCGGCCACACCCGCTGGGCCACCCACGGCGAACCATCGGACCTGAACGCCCACCCCCACGGCACGGAGCAGCTGTACCTGGTGCACAACGGCATCGTGGAGAACTACCTGGACTGGAAGCGCTTCCTGGAAAGCCACGGCTACGCCTTCCAGTCGGACACCGACACGGAAGTGGCGGCCAAACTGATCGACTACCACTACACAAAAACCCGTGATCCGTTCCAGGCGCTGGTTTCGGCGGCGGGTGAGCTGACCGGGGCCTACGCCTTTGGCGTGGTGTTCCGGGACGCGCCGGGTACCATCTACGCCGCCCGGAAGGACAGCCCGCTGATCGTCGCGCCCGGTGCGGACGGCAGCTACATGGCCTCGGACATCCCGGCGATCCTGCGCTACACGCGCCAGTACTACCAGCTGGAGCCCGGCGAGATCGCGATCCTAAAGCCGGAGGGCATCCGGATCGTCGATTTCCAGGGCGTGCCGGTTGAAAAGAAGCTGGAGACCGCCCAGTGGGACGTGGAGGCGGCGGAAAAGGGCGGCTACGCCCACTTCATGCTGAAGGAAATCCATGAGGAGCCGGACGCCATCCTGCGCACCCTCCGCCCCAGAATTCACGAAGGCCTGCCCGCGCTGGGGCTGGACGCGCTGACGCCCGAGCGGCTCAAAACCCTGAACCGCCTGATCATCATCGGCTGCGGCACCGCGATGCACGCGGGGCTGGTGGGCAAGGGCGCCATTGAGAAGCTGGCCAGGCTCCCGGTGGAGGTGGTCATTTCTTCGGAATTCCGTTACCAGGACCCAATCCTGACGGAAAACGACATGGTGGTCTTGATCTCCCAGTCGGGCGAGACGGCGGACTCGCTGGCGGCGCTCAGGCTCTCAAAGTCCCGGGGCGCACTGACGCTGGGCGTGGTCAACGCGGTCGGCTCGTCAATCGCGCGGGAAGCCGACGCGGTGCTCTACACCTGGGCGGGACCGGAAATCGCGGTGGCCTCCACCAAGGCGTTTACCGTGCAGCTGATCGCGATGTACCTGTTGGCGCTGACCATCGCGCTGGCCCGGGAGGCCGTCCGGCCGGAAGAAGCGAAGGAGATCGTCTCCGACATGCTGACTCTGATCCCCGCCGCGGTCCAAAAGGTCATCGATCAAAAAGAGAAAATCCAGGCGCTGGCGGACGACTACCGCCACGCCGAAAACCTGTTCTTCATCGGCCGGGGGCTGGACTGGGCGCTGTCGCAGGAGGGGTCGCTCAAGCTCAAGGAAATCTCCTACATCCATTCGGAGGCCTACGCCGCGGGCGAACTCAAGCACGGCGCAATCTCGCTGATCACCAAAGGCATGCCGGTGATCGCGCTGGCGACCGACGAAGCGCTGTACCCCAAGCTCCTGTCGGGCGTCAAGGAGGTCAAGGCCCGGGGCGCGAGGGTGATTTTGATCGCGCCGGAGGGCGCGCCGGACGACGGCGCGGCGGACGACGTGTTTTTGATCCCCCGCGTCAGGCCCCTGCTCGCCCCGCTGGTCAGCCAGGCGATGCTGCAGCTTTTCGCCTACTATGTGGCGGTGCTGCGCGGCTGCGACGTCGACAAGCCCAGAAACCTCGCAAAATCCGTGACCGTCGAATAGCGCAAGGCATGCTTTGGGGCGGGCATACGGTCGTTTGATGTCCGCCCTTGGGGATTTTACGCGCCCGGCCTTTCATATGGGCCGGGTTTGTGCTATAC
>JAEVZE010000127.1 GCA_023392395.1 Bacillota bacterium | reverse complement strand
GGCCATCTTCACGCGCGTAAGCGCTGCTTATTTCTACCCGTGCATTTTCCACGCCAGGTCGCTCAGGAACAGCTGTTGCTTGAACGCTTCGACGTTCGTCTCCTTGCCGATGTGCACAAACTCGATGCCCATGATCTCGGCCCAGTCGCGCATCATTTCGGCGGTGACATCGTAGCTGAACACGGTGTGGTGCGCGCCGCCCGCCAGAATCCAGCACTCTGCGCCCTCGGCGAAGGAGGGGAAGCCCTTCCACATCACGCGGGCCACCGGCAGGTTGGGCATTTTGTAGATGGGCTTGACGGCCTCCACATCCTGCACGATCAGGCGGAACCTGCCGCCCATATCCACCAGCGAAGCCACGATCGCGGGGCCGGCCTTGCCCTCAAATACGAGGCGCGCCGGGGGCTCGCGGTCTCCGATGCCAAGCTTGTCCACGTGAATGGACGGCTTTCCGGCCGCCAGCGACGGGCAGACCTCCAGCATGTGCGCGCCCAGCGATAGCTCATTGCCGGGGGCCAGGTCGTAGGTGTAGTCCTCCATGAAGGCAGTGCCGCCGCCCAGGCCCTCGGCCATGCGCTTCATCAGGTGGGTCATGGCGCTGACCTTCCAGTCGCCCTCGCCGCCGTAGCCGTAGCCCTGGCCCATCAGGTCCTGAGAGGCGAGGCCCGGCAGCTGCCGCATGCCGTGTAAGTCCTCAAACGTGTTGGTGTAGGCGCCGCAGCCCTCGCGGTCCAGCATCTTCTTGATGGCGATTTCCTCGCGGGCTTGGTAGCGGACGGTCTCGATCTCCTTGGTGGCCATTTCATACTTCTTCCCATACTCGGCCATCAATTGATCGACCTCGGCCTCGGTGACCTCGTTCATCACCTTGACCAGGTCGCCCACCGGCCAGGTGTTGACCTGCCAGCCCAGCTTGATCTGCGCCTCCACCTTGTCGCCCTCAGTGACGGCCACCTGGCGCATGTTGTCGCCAAAGCGCATCACTTTGAGGTTGCGGCTTACCGCCGCGCCCGCCGCCGAGCGCATCCAGCTGCCGATCTTCCTGCGGACGGGCTCGTCCTCCCAGTAGCCGACGACCACCTTGCGGGGAAGGCGCATGCGCGCGCCGATGAAGCCGTGCTCGCGGTCGCCGTGGGCGCTCTGGTTGAGGTTCATGAAGTCCATGTCGATCCCCTCGTCGGGGATGTTGCGGCCGAACTGGGTGTGCAGATGGAGCCAGGGCTTTTGCAGCGCGTTCAGCCCGCCAATCCACATCTTGGACGGGGAGAAGGTGTGCATCCAGGTGATCACGCCCGCGCAGGCGGGGTCGGCGTTGGCGGCCATCATGGTCTGAAGGATGTCGTCCGGCGTGGTGACGATGGGCTTGTAGACGACCTGGGCGGGAATCTCAGGCGCATGGTTCAAGGAATCGGCGATGATTTCCGCGTGCTCGCGCACCTGAATCAGCGTCTCTTCGCCATACAGGTGCTGGGAGCCTGCGACAAACCAGAACTGGTACTTGGAAAGACCTGCGGGCTTAAGCATGAACATCCCTCCGTTATTTGATCGGGTAGTTTTGTTTGCCTTGAGCGCCAGAAAAATACGTCTTGCTGCTGTATTAAGATACCACATCAGACGGCCGTCAAACCCAAAGAGAACTTATTCGTTTCTGGCAACAGAGGATGGCGCATTTCGGATGCAGGCGCGATTCCAGACCGGGACATCCCGTCCTACAGCCCGGTCAGGTCGAAGGCGGGCACGTAGCGTTCATCGGCGGAGGACAGTTCCTGTACGTACCCCTCGTCGAGGCCCAGCTTGAACAGGTGGTCCACCACGCGGCCGTACTCGCGTTTCGTCAGGCGGCGGTCGATCTCCGGGTAGTCTGAGGCGCGGCCAGAAGGCGTGTACTGCGCCATCAGGCTCACGTAAGCGCCCGGAAGGTTGGCGGCGATCCAGTCCAGCACCCGGATGGAATCCTGGGCGTTTTCGGGCAGGATCAGGTGGCGGACGACGAGGCCGCTTTGGATTAGCCCGTCCTCGTCCAGATGCGGCGCGCCCACCTGGCGGTACATCTCCAGCAGCGCCTTTGACGCGTATTCAAAATAGTCCGGCGCCTCGGAGTACCGGCCGGAGGGTGTCGAGCCCACGTATTTGAGGTCGGGCAGGAACACCCGGACCACGCCTTCCAGCGACCGAAGCGTGTCCGCCAGCTCGTATCCGCTGCTGTTCCAGACGACGGGTACGGGAAGCGGCTCCTCCAGCGCCTGCAAAATGGCGTGGGTGAAGTGGGTGGGGTTGACCAAGTTGATGTTGTGGCAGCCCGCTTCGATCAGCCTGTCAAACGCGCCCCGGAGCGCGGGTACACTGATCTCCCGGCCGAACCGGCCGTGGCTGATTTCGGCGTTCTGGCAAAACGCGCAGCCCAGCGGACAGCCGCTGAAGAACACCGCGCCGGAGCCGCGCGTGCCGCTGATGCAGGGCTCCTCGTCATAATGGGATGCGATGCGCGCGACGACCGGGTTCACGCCCATGCCGCAACGGCCCAAGCTGTGTTCCCGGTCGACGGAGCATCTTCTGGGGCAAAGCATGCAAATCATCGAATCTGGCCGCTCCCGGTGATTTCGTATTTGATGGTGGTCAGCTCCTTGAGGCCCATCGGCCCCCGGGCGTGCAGCTTCTGGTTGCTGATGCCGATTTCCGCGCCGAAGCCGAACTCGCCGCCGTCGGTGAAGCGGGTGGAGGCGTTCCAGTAGACGCAGGCCGCGTCCACAAAGCTGAAGAACCTGCGCGCCGCCTCTGGGCTTTCGGTGATGATCGCCTCCGAGTGGCGGGTGCCGTGGCGGTTGATGTGGGCGACGGCCTCGTCCACGCCGTCCACTATCTTAACGGAGTAGATCAGGTCGTTGTACTCGGTGTCCCAGTCCTCGTCCGTGGCTTCGTTCACCCACGGGCAAATCGCGCGGGTCTTCTCGCAGCCGCGGATCTCCACGCCCTCCGCTTTCAGCGCTTCCAGGCAACCGGGCAGGAATTCGCGCGCGATCGCTCCGTCCACGAGCAGCGTCTCCGCCGAATTGCACACCGACGGGCGGCTGACCTTGGCGCTGACCGCGATCTTGACGCCCATTTCGGTATCCGCGTCCTTGTCCACGTATACGTGGCACACGCCCTCTCCGGTCTGGATCACCGGCACGGTGGCGCTAGATACCACCGAGCGGATCAGCCCCTTGCCGCCGCGGGGGATGAGCACGTCGATCAGGCCGTTCAGCTGCATCAGTTCCGACGCCGCCTCGCGGGAGGTGTCCGTGACCAGCGAAACGCTGCCGTCCGGGAGGCCCGCCGCTTTGGCTGCTTCTTCCAGAATCGCGCACAGCGCGCGGTTGGACTCGATGGCGTCCGACCCGCCCCTAAGGATGACTGCGTTGCCTGATTTCAGGCACAGCGCCGCCGCGTCCACCGTCACGTTGGGCCGAGATTCGTAAATGATGGCGATCACGCCGATGGGAACGCGCCGCTTTTCAATCGCAAGTCCATTGGGCCGCCGCCACTTTTCCAGCGTCTCGCCCACCGGGTCGGGCAGGGCTGCGACTTCGAGAAGGCCCGCTGCCATGCCTTCAACCCTCTTTTGGGTCAATGTCAGCCGCTCTATGAAGGCCTGACTCATGCCCTTTTCGCGGGCGTTTGACAGGTCCAATCGGTTGGCCGTCAGGATTTCTTCCGTTCTATCCCGCAAAAGCGCCGCGGCGCGCGTCAATGCCTCGTTCTTTTGTGATGCGTTAGCCGCCTGCAGGATCAGCGCCGCTTCTCTGGCGGACGCTGCCTGCGCTCTCAATGCACTCATGATGTGGCCTCCTTTGAAAGGGGTATCCGTGCTCGCATTATAAGGAAAAAGGCGCGCGCTGTCAACGCCGGGTAAGGGTGTCCGGGTAAAGCGGGCGTTACTTCACCACTCAAAGCGCCGCTTTGCGCCTTTTTCTTGTAAGCGGAAGGGTTTTCAATGCCATACTTTATGGTATAATGTGGGGCGGAGGGGATACAATGGAACCGGTCTATGAAACCTCGTTTGCGCTGCGCGCACCCGACGCGGATTTTTGCGCCGCCTGGAGGCCGGGTGCGATCTTCACCGCCATGCAGGAACTGGGCGAAGCCCATAGCGCGTTGTTGAACGCGGGATACTTTGCGCTTCGGGAAAAGGGGCTTGCATGGGTGATCACCCGGGCGCTGCTGGTAATCGACCGCGCGCCGGTGATTGGCGAAACCATCCGCGCCCGCACCTGGACGGGCAAGGCCCGCCACGCGATCTATCCGCGCTACTACCTGTTTGAAGATCAAAATGGAAAGCCGCTGGCACGCGCGTCGTCCCTGTGGGTCCTGATGGACATTTCGGCGCGGGAGATGGTCTCCGGCGAGAAGTTTGGTCTGCCGTCCTTTGACGTACCCCCGCTGCCGCCGCCGGTTGAAAACCCCGGCGGCGTGGTCAGGCTGGAAGGCGCGGAATACCGGACGGAGCAGCCGGTCTCCTACTGCGACCTGGACATCAATCTCCACGTCAACAACGCGCGCTATGTGGATTGGCTGTGCGACCGCTTTCCCTATGAATGGCACGAGCAGTACAGGCTGGAGCGGCTCACGGTGCACTTTGCCTCAGAGACGCGGCCGGACGAGACGCTGGAAACCGTCTTAACCACGCAGGACGCGTCGTTCACCTTCAGCGGTGGGTGGGACGGGAAGGCGCACTTTCTGATGGGCGGGCAGTATGTGAGGAGATGACCAGTTGCCTTGAGCGCGGGGCGGCGCGCCGCGCCAAGCAATCACGCGATCCGGCGGATGCCCGGCGCGGTACGATGGGAAGAGGGGGAACCGGATGAAGATTCAGCTCACCGAGGAGGAACTGCAAAAGCTCCGCGCGGAGGCGGAGGGCGACGAAGGCGAAGCGGTGCTGGACGCCTACGAGCCTGAACCCGCGTTCACGATGGAATTTGAATACATCAAAGGCGGCGTCGACGTGCTGGCGGCGGCGTATCTGGCCTACGATCAGCCGATGGACGGCTGGTACCTGTCTGACCGGATCGAGGACGCGGCGATTCTGGCGGAGTTGATCCGCGCGTACCTGCTGGCATGCTAGAGGCGGCCCAGGCGCTGGAAAGGCTGATCGCGCTGGCTGATCCCGGCGCGGACGCCCGCGCGGTGGCGGTGGCGCTGTTGTCGCGCTTCGGATCGCTGCCTACGATCCTGTCCGCCCCAGCAGAGGACCTGACGCGGGTGGAGGGCGTGCGCGCGCCGCTGGCGCAGCTGCTCCGGCTTCTGCCGTCGATGGCGCGCTACGACGCGCTGGACGGTTTTGGCCTCCGGCCGGATCTGTCCACGTTCCGGCGCGCCGAAGGCTACCTTGCGGCGCTGTACGTTGGGCGGGAGTACGAGCATTTTTATCTTTTGTGCCTGTCTTCGGACGGGCGGCTGATCCGCGCGGCGCTCATCACCCGCGGCACGCTGGATGAGACCGCCTTCTACCTGCGAAACATACTGGACGAGGCGCTGAAGGCCAAGGCCTATGCGGTGATCCTGGCCCACAACCATCCGGGCGGAACGAGCGCGCCTTCCCAGGGCGACGTGTCGGCCACGAGGCTTGCTCTGCGCGCGCTGTCCAAGGTGGGCATCTGGGTTCTGGATCACGCCATCATAG
>JAEVZE010000174.1 GCA_023392395.1 Bacillota bacterium | reverse complement strand
AAGCTGGGGCAGAAGTCGTCCCACGGCTGCGTCCGGCTGAGCGTCAAGGACGCCAAGTGGATCTTTGAACACTGCACCGCCGGGACAACGGTGATCGTGGAATAGTGAGCGCGCTGAAAATCCGCCGGAGGGCTTTTCAACGCATAGGAGGAAGTCTGCGTGAGCCTGAAATCCTACGGGTTTTTCGGTCGGCTCGCTGACGGAAGGTATTATTCCATTCGTAAGTAGTGCGCCACTGGCGGATGCAACACGTTCCCGGCGCGCAGGTCGCCGGGAACGATGAGAACCTTGACCGGGGTCTGTCAATCGTTCGAAAGCCCGCACTGCGGTCGCAGCGCGGGCTTTTCATTACCGGATGGATTCAGAAGCGGGAATCATTGCGCGGCTGGCGCGGCTACAGCCCAGCCTTTGAACGCAGCGCGTCCACCATGTCCAGCTTCTCCCAGGTCAGGTTCAGGTCGTCCCGGCCAAAGTGGCCGTAAGCGGCGACTTGGGCGTAGACGGGCTTGCGGAGGTCCAGCGCCTCGATGATGGCCGCCGGGCGCAGATCGAAGGTGTCCAAGACCAGTTTGGCCAGCTGGTCGTCCGGCAGCACACCGGTGCCCTCACTATCGACAAACAGCGACACGGGTTTGGCCACGCCGATGGCGTAGGCGACGCCCACCTCGCACTTCTTGGCAAGGCCCGCGGCGACGATGTTCTTGGCCACATGGCGCATCGCGTAGGCTGCGGAGCGGTCCACCTTGGTCGGATCCTTCCCGGAGAAGGAGCCGCCGCCATGGTGGCCGTAGCCGCCGTAGGTGTCCACGATGATCTTGCGGCCGGTGAGGCCGGAGTCGCCCTGGGGTCCGCCGATCACGAACCGGCCGGTGGGGTTGATGAGGTAGCGGGTTTTCACGTCCAGCAGTTCCTGCGGGACGACCGCCCGGATTACCTTATCGATCATATCGCGCTCTATGGTGGCGTGGTCGGCCTCTGGGGCGTGCTGGGTGGACAGGACCACCGTATCGACGCGGACGGGCGCGCCGTCCACGTACTCCACCGTCACCTGCGCCTTGCCGTCGGGCCGGAGGTAGGGCACCAGGCCGCTCTTTCGCACCTCGGAAAGCCGCCGGGTCACCCTGTGGGCAAGCGCGATGGCCATGGGCATGTACTCGGGCGTCTCGTCGCAGGCGTAGCCGAACATCATGCCCTGGTCGCCCGCGCCGATGTCGAAGCGGTTCTCGCCCCGGCCCTCCAGCGCGTTGTTCACGCCCTGCGCGATGTCCGGGGACTGCTCGTCCACCGACACCATCACCGCGCAGGCGTTGCCGTCAAAGCCGCAGGCGGCGTTGTCGTAGCCGATCTCGCGGATCTTCTGCCGGGCGATATCGGAGATCGAGATGTAGGAACTGGTCGAGATTTCGCCCATCACCAGCACGAGGCCGGTGGTCGCGCAGCATTCGCAGGCGACGCGGGCGGAAGGGTCCTTGTCCAGAATCGCGTCCAGCACCGCGTCCGCGATCTGGTCGCACACCTTGTCCGGGTGGCCCTCGGTCACCGATTCGGACGTGAACAGGGTTTTCATGGGGCACCTCCTGAAAAAACTCCAAAAGAATAAGCGCATTCGTGAGAACGCACTTTATATCATGCGCCTCATCTTCCGGCGTGGTCGCCCACGCCGCGGGAATTGGCACCGGATCGCTTTACGCGTCGGTTGCCGGGTTTCATCGGGCCCGTCCCTCAACCACTCTGGATAAGGCTTATTCGATTGTGCCCTGAGTATACACCGGCATTGTAAAGCTGTCAATCATCCGGGGTTTCCAGGCGCGGCAATTTTGTAAATTGTGTGGAAAAATGCGCGCATGCTTGCTCCCAAAGCGCCAAGCCCTTATAATAGGGGAGAAGTTTTACGGCCCAACGATATCTCAGAGCGTTGAAAACCCCCGAGGGTTTTTCAACGCGAAGGAAGAAAAGCAGCGCGAGCCTGAAATTCTTCGGAATTTCCGGGCGGCTCACTAGCCAAAGGTATTATTTCTTTCACCAGTGTGCGCACTGATGAAAGAAACACGTTCCCGGCGCACGGGTCGCCGGGAACGATTGGAAAGTATAATGGAGGTACACAAATGAAGAAATTGATCGCGGTCCTGGTAGTGATCCTGGCGCTGTCCCCGTCCGCCGTCGCGGTAGCTGAGCAGGCTACGGCCGGCCCCGATTCCGACTGGCTGTACGCTGAGGACGCCAACACCACTGAAAACTGGACCGAGGCCACCGACGAGGACGCCGAGGACGCCATTGAAGAAGAGGAGCCCGACGAGGACGAGAGCCGCTTTGAGAGCGCGCTGCAGGTCTATGGCTGGTTCGAATCACAGCCGTTGGATGTGGACCCCGAAAAGCCAAGCCCGGACGGCGCCAAATTTCAGGTGCTGGATGAGCGGCTGAACACACAGCGGGCGCTCGAGGCGGAGGTGCATACCTATTTCTCCGATTCCATCGCCAAGAAGTTGCTGGAAAGCGGCGTGTATGAGGACATCGACGGCTATCTGTACACCGCCGCCCAGGATCGCGCCATCGACGCGACCATCGGCGAAACCGAGTTGAGCGTCGAAGATCGCACAGACAAGAAGATCACCTACGCCCTGGCCGTCAACCATGTGGACGCGGACGGCAACGTCACCTCCACCGATACCCTGAAGTATGTGCTGGAGAAGATCGACGGGGAATGGAAGTTCACCGAGTTCCCCTACTACCTGTAGACGCCCGCAAAGGAGATTGTATGATGAATCCGGTCCTTGAGGCCATTTCGCTCCGCCGCTCGGTCCGCGGCTACCTGCCGGATCAGATTACCGATGCCCAGCGCGACGCGCTGATCCAGGCGGCGCTGGAATCGCCCAGCGCGGTGGATCGCCAGCCCTGGCACTTCACGGTGGTGCAGAACCGCGCGCTGCTGACCTCCATAAACGAGGCCGCAGCCCGGCAGGCGATGAAGGACCCCGCCAGCTACGCCGCCAACCGGTTCAGCCAGCCGGGTTACGACGTGTTCTACGGCGCGCCGACTGTGTTCTTCCTTTCGCTGGACAAGAGCGCGCCCAGCGGGTACTATGTGGACGCGGGCATCGCGGCGGAGAACATCGTCCTCGCCGCCATGGGGCTGGGCCTGGGCAGCGTGATCCTGGGCATGCCCCGCGAGGCGTTCTTCTCGGAAAAGGGCGACGAGTTCCGTAAAGCCCTGGACTTCCCGGAGAACTACGACTTCGTCATCGCCGTTGCGGTCGGCCAAGGCACCGTCACCAAACCCGCCCACGAACACAAGCCGGGCAGGGTAAGCATCATCGAGTAACGCCGGGGAATGCCGGGGCGCCGCCCTGGACCTCCACAAAAAAGAAAGGCTGTCTCGCACGTGATTCCATTCACAGGCGAGGCAGCTGTATTTTCAAGCACAAGGAACAGTTCCTTATGTTGGCTCGAATTGTCTGCGATCAGCCCGGCGCCAACTCGATTCCATGAAGCAACTCTTCCATCAGCTGTTTCACAGGCACTATTTTATCTATTTTATAGACATTGCTCCCGACAAAAACCAATCCGTCATCAGTATTGCCTTTTACCGCATTGATCAGGGCGGTTGATATGCAATAGGGCGCTACCTTCGGATTACACCCTTGCAGGCACCGAAAACATTCTGTGATTTCTTTGCCGTGCGCGGATAAATTCTTAATGAACGCATTGTTCAATGCCCTCCCAGGCATGCCAACCGGGCTTTTGACGATGAGAATATCATCTTTTTGAGCCGCTATATATGCTTCTTTGTACCGGATATCCGCATCACATTCATCGGTTGCCACAAAACGCGTCGCCATCTGTACACCGCTTGCACCTGCTTTCAGGCAATCTGCAATGTCTGCGCCGGTG
>JAEVZE010000169.1 GCA_023392395.1 Bacillota bacterium | reverse complement strand
GAATGCGACGAGAGACTGGTATCAAGTCGAAATTCCCGGGACGAGAATCAGGGAAAGCATGCGTTTCTATGCAAATAAATCCGCCGCGTCCTACAAGACGCGGCGGATTTGTTCATGATCCCCCCTTGTGCGGGGTTAAGGGGGCTCAGCCCCCTTCAGACCATCAACAAGGCCCCGAGAGAATCAATCATTTCCGGCGACAAGCGCGCCGGAAATGCGTTTGTTCTCCCAGTGCGCACATTGGGAGAACAAACAATACCTTAAGTCAGTGCGCCGCCCGGAAATCTCGCGGGATTTCAGGCGCACGCAGTTTTTTCCTAACGCATCGAAAAAACCAAAGGGTTTTTCGATGCCCAGAAGGGGGCTCAGCCCCCTTGTGGGGTCCGGGGCGGAGCCCCGTCGTCCCCTTTCGTCTCCTTATGACAGGATTCGTTGGCCGCGCAGTGGTCGCAGCCGCAGCCGCAGCTGCCGCCCTTATTGCGATCCTTGATGACCTTCCAGGCCGCAAGGCCAAGGATGATGAGGACAATCGCCGCCACGATGATGTTGCCGATCATGATGCCGTCACTCCTTTGATGTGCCGAATGGGATTTGTGCCGCGCGGGTTGCCGCGGGCGATCAGGTAGAGCGCCCCGATTAGGAGCATCAGCGCGATCAGGGTCAGAATCGAGAAGCCGGACGTGAGGCTGAGGCCGATCTGGTAGACCGTGAAGGCCACCGCGTAGGCGTAGCCGCAGAGGTAGCCGATGGCGATCCAGAACCACTTGGCGGAGTTCATCTCCCGCCGGATCGCGCCCATCGCCGCGAAGCAGGGCGCGCACAGGAGGTTGAACAACAGGAAGCTGAAGGCCGACAGCTGTGTGAAGTGGGCCGCGATCGGGGAAAGGCCCGCAAAGGTCCCGGCCTCCACCATCGACAGCGCGTCGCCGTGTACGCCGTAGAGCACGCCAAACACGCCCACGACCTCTTCCTTGGCCACCAGGCCCATCACCGTTGCCACCGTCGACTGCCAGGAGCCAAAGCCCAGCGGATGGAAGATGGGCGCGATGAGGCCGCCCGCCGCCGCCAGGATCGAATGGTCCATATTATCCACCATACTGAACGTGCCGTCCACCCAGCCAAAGCCGGAGGTGAACCAGATGAGCACGCTCGCCAGCAGGATGATCGTGCCCGCCCGCTTGACAAACGACCAGCTGCGCTCAAAGGTCGAGCGGAACACGTTCACCGCCGAGGGCACGTGGTAGGCCGGAAGCTCCATGACGAACGGGGCAGGGTCGCCCGCAAAGGATTTCATCTTCTTCAGCATCACGCCCGAGAGGATGATCGAGGCTACGCCGATGAAGTAGGCCGATGGCGCCACCCACCACGCGCCTGAGAACAGCGCGCCCGCGATCAGCGCCACAATGGGCATCTTCGCGCCACAGGGGATGAACGAGGTGGTCATGATGGTGATGCGCCGGTCGCGCTCGTTTTCAATCGTCCGGGAGGCCATGATGCCCGGCACCGAGCAACCCGAGCCGATCAGCATTGGGATGAAGCTCTTGCCCGAAAGCCCGAAGCGCCGGAAGATGCGGTCCATGATGAAGGCTACGCGGGCCATGTAGCCGATGTCCTCCAGGATCGCCAGCATGAGGAACAGGATCAGCATCTGCGGCACAAAGCCCAGCACCGCGCCCACGCCGCCGATGATTCCGTCCAGCACCAGGCTCCTGAGCCAGCCGGTAGTGCCCGCGGCGTTCAGCCAACCGTCAACGATCACCGGTATGCCCGGCACCCATACGCCGTAGGCCGCGGGGTCCGGCGCTTCCCCGCCAGGGTAGACCGGTTCAGCGTCCGTCACGCCGTTTTCGTAGTCCAGCAGGGCCTGTTGGTAGGCCTCGTCTGCCGCCATCCCCTCGTCGTATGCGGCCAGGGCCTCTTCGTACTGCCCGGAACCAATGCCCAGGAAGTGCCAGCCATCCCCGAAAAGGCCGTCATTGGCCCAGCCGGTGGCCATGCCTCCCACCGTGGTGATGGCGACGAAGTACACCAGGAACATGACCACCGCGAAGATGGGCAGCGCCAGCACGCGGTTGGTCACCACCCGGTCGATCTTGTCCGACGCGGTGGCCTTGCCAAGCCGCTTTTTGCGGACCGAGGCCTCAACCACCCGGGCGATGAAGGCGTAGCGCTGGTTGGTGATGATGGATTCCGCGTCGTCCTCCATCTCCTCCTCGCAGGCTTTGATCTCCTTTTCAATGCGGGCCAGAATCTCCTCGGGCAGTTTTAGTTGGGCGATCACTTTCTCGTCGCGTTCGAACAGCTTGATCGCGTACCAGCGGGCGCGCTCCGGGTCCACCTTGCCGAGAGTGGCTTCCTCGATGCGGGCGATGGCGCGCGCCACGCTGCCGTCAAACACCTTGGGTGGCTCGGTTTTGCGGCCGCCTGCCGCCTGCTCCGCAGCCTTCGCCGCCGCCTCCTGGGAGCCGATGCCCTTGAGCGCCGAGGTCTCCGCCACCTCGCAGCCCAGCGCGCGGCTCAGTTTGGCGAGATCGATCTGGTCGCCGGTTTTGCGCACCACGTCGATCATGTTGAGCGCCACCACCACCGGGATGCCCAGTTCCGTCAACTGCGTGGTGAGGTAGAGGTTGCGCTCGATGTTGGTGGCGTCCACGATATTCAAAATCGCGTCCGGCTTGTCGTTTACGAGGTAGTTCCTCGTCACGACTTCCTCCAGCGTGTAGGGCGAAAGCGAGTAGACGCCCGGCAGGTCCTGAATGACCACGTCCGGCCGGCCCTTGAGCTTGCCTTCCTTCCGCTCCACGGTGACCCCCGGCCAGTTGCCCACGTACTGGGCGGAGCCGGTCAAGTCGTTGAACATGGTGGTCTTGCCGGAATTGGGGTTGCCGGCCAGCGCGATTTTCACGGGCATCCTGTTTCCCCCTTTCGTCTTTACGCGGTCGCTTCTTCTATTTGGATCATCTCCGCGTCCGCCTTGCGCACGCTTAGTTCGTACCCGCGTACGGTCAGTTCCATCGGGTCGCCCAGCGGCGCGAGCTTTTTCACCGTCACCTCCGCGCCCTTGGTGATGCCCATGTCCATGATCCGGCGCTTGGTCGCGCCCTCGCCGGAGAGTTTCACAACCCGGACGGTCTCGCCCACCCGCGCGTCCCTCAGCGTCTTCATAAAATGTCCTCCCTTCCCGTGCCTGCAAACCCCGTCGTGCCTTCACATCGTTTCCACCGGCTTTGCCGGAGGAAACGTGTTTTTTCTCCCAGTGCGCGCACTGGGGGAAGAAACATTTCCTGCCGTCAGGGAGCCGCCCGGAAATCCGTGAGGATTTCAGGCTCCCGCAGCGCCTCTTCCTTCGCGCGCAAAAGACGCCCGGCGGATTTTGCGCGCCTTAGTTAGATCATGATCCGGTTCGCCATGTCCCGGTCCAGCGCGACGCGGCTGTCCTTGACCGACAGGATCATGTTGCCCGCGATCTCATTGACCACCGTGACCGTCGCGCCCGCCACAAACCCCAGTTCCGCCAGGTGCCGTCGCACCTCGTCCCGTCCCGAGACCTTCCGGATGATGTTGGTCTCCCCGGCCCGCGCCATCGTCAGCGGCATCGCGATCCCCTCCGTGCATTTGTCTTGGCTAACTGAAATAAGTCTAAACTAACTCATGGGGCAAAACATCGGTTAGCTATTGCTAACCTCCAGCTCGTAGTATAGCATCGGCAGGGGGTTCCTGTCAACGGATGGGTCGAATTTTTTTCTGATCCTTAACGGGCGGAATGGGCGTGAAAGTGACAAAGTCTGCGCGCAGGGCGCCAGCCTCTTCCATTTCCGCGGGCGAATTGCTATAATAAGGACGTGCGGAGATTGTTACGCGCGTTGAAAGCGGCTATGCTTTGAGCAACCGTTCAACGGCTTTCGCCTCTGCTCCGGGGCAGAGCTCCAGGATATGGGAGCGTATGCGGGTGAAGGAATCCTCCGGGTCCTCCGAGTAGGCGGCGCGGGTCATTTCGCCAAGGGCCTGGTCCGCGGCGGCATAGCGGCTGACGCCCCAGCCGTAGGGGCGGCCGAGGGAATCGATTTTCAGGTCGAAGCCGGAAATGATCACGTCGGTGGACATCATAAGGGACGTGATCGCCCGGTCGAAGACGGAATCCGAGCTGGGCGCGAGGGACTTCAGTTCCGGCGTGGAGCGGGGCTGGCGCTCAATCAGCTCGTACAGGCGCTTGGCTGGCTGCGGAATTCGGCCTTCCTCGTACCGGGCGTCGAAGTCCAGCCCGCCCCGGCGGTAATTGCACAGGGCTGGAAACCACTCGAAGCTGACGAAGCCCGCGTTGCGGCCCAGGAGCTTTCCGTAGGCGAAGCGGTCAATGGCCTGCTGCCGCCACTCCCAGGGGCCGTCGACGTCCTTGACGAACCAGAATTCGGGCGGCGTCAGCTCCTCCACGGAGAGGCCGGGGATCTCGCAGTGGGAGAAGGGCACAAAGCCCAGCTCCTCCACCCGGCAAACGAGTTCTTCGGCATTGGTCACCGGCTGAAAGCGCATGGCAATCCCCCCAATTTCTTCTACCGTTATACCAGTGGCCGACAAAAAAGTCAACTTTTTTAGCCTTTCCCTGTTGCGCGCGGCCTCAAACGTGGTATATCAATCTGGACGCCCCGGACGAAGGAGGACACAAGGTGAAAACGCTCAAGCTGTCGGAAGGACTCACCTATTGCGGCGTGCTGGACCCGAGCCTTTCGGTTTTCGATATCGTGATGAAGACCGAGTACGGCACCACCTACAACGCCTATGTGCTCAAGGGCGCGGACAAGACCGCACTGATCGAAACCGCAAAGTATAAATTCCTGGACGATTACATGCAGTCGGTCACGAGTCTGGTGGATGTTCAGAAAATTGACTACATCATCGTCAGCCACACCGAGCCGGACCACGCGGGCTCGATCGAGCATTTGCTTTCGCTGAACCCGAACATCGAGCTCGTGGGCACGTCCACGGCGCTGGGCTTTTTGAAGCACATCGTCAACCATGACTTTAAGAGCATCCCGGTCAAGGACGGGGATCAGCTTTCGCTGGGCGGAAAGACGCTCACGTTCATGCCGCTGCCCAACCTGCACTGGCCGGACACCATGTTTACCTATCTGGCAGAGGACAAGGCGCTGATCACCTGCGACGCCTTCGGCGCGCACTACAGCCATCCGGATCTTCTGCGCAGCACCGTGACGGACGAGTCGGGCTATCTGAACGCGCTCAAATACTACTTTGACGGCATCATCGGCCCGTTCAAGCGCCCCTACATGACGGCGGCGCTTTCACGCATCAAGGACTTGGACATCAAAATGATCCTGACCGGCCACGGCCCGGTGCTGGACAGCCATGTGGAGGAGACCATCGCGCGCTACACCCAGTGGTGCCAGCCGGACAGCCCGTTTAAGACCAAGGCGGTGGTCGTCCCATACGTCAGCGCCTACGGCTACACGCGCGCGCTGGCCGAGCAGATCGAAAAGGGTCTGCATGACGCGGGCGACATCGAAGTGCGGCTGCACGACCTGGTGGTCGAGGGCCTGGGCGCGGCGCTTCAGGAGATCGGCTGGGCCGACGGCTTCCTGCTGGGCACCCCCACGATGGTGGGCGAGGCCCTGAAGCCCATCTGGGACGTGACCAGCGAGCTGCTGCCCCCGGTGGTCAAGGGCAAGTTTGCCAGCGCTTTTGGCAGCTACGGCTGGAGCGGCGAGGGCGTGCCCCACATCGTGGAGCGGCTCAAACAGCTCCGCCTCAACGTGGTGGACGGCCTGCGCATCCGCTTCAAGCCCGACGAGGCGCAATTGAAAGAAGCCCGCGATTTCGGCTTCAAGTTTGGCAAGATCGTGCTGGGCGAAGCAGCACCCGAAAAGCCCGCGGAAAAGCCGGAGGTTAAGCCCGCGGCCGCGCCCGCGCCCGGCAAGAAGGTGCGCTGCACCGTCTGCGGCGCGGTCTTTGACGCGTCCTTGGACATCTGCCCGGTCTGCGGCGCGAGCCGCGACAAGTTCGAGCCCGTAGAGGAGGAACCGGCGGCAAAACCCGCCGTCCCCGCGCCGGTCGCCGCGAGCGGCAAGGCCCGCTGCAAGATCTGCGGTGCGCGGGTGGACGAAACGCTTGCCAGCTGCCCGGTGTGCGGCGCGGCCCGCAGCAACTTTGAGTTTACTAAGGCCGAAGCCCCGAAGGGCGCGGCTCCCAAAAAAGTTCGCTGCCTGGTGTGCGGCGAGGTATTTGACGCCTCCATCGATGTCTGCCCGGTCTGCGGAGCGGGGAGGGACAGCTTCGTCCCTTTTGAAGAACCGGCCTTGGCCTTTACGCGGGACACCTCCGAACGGTTTCTGATCATCGGCGGCGGCGCGGCGGGCTACAACGCGGCCAAGGCCATCCGAGAGCGCAACAAGACCTGCGCCATCGTCATCCTGTCGGCGGAAGACGAGCTGCCCTACAACCGGCCCATGCTGACCAAGTCCATCCTGGAGGACTTCCGCTGCGACAAGATCGCCATCAGTCCCAGGGACTGGTATGAGAAGTACGGCATTACCCTGCTGACCGGCGTGTCGGCCGCGTCGGTGGACCCGGCGAATAAGCAGGTCAAGACCTCCACTGGCGCGGTGCTGGCCTATGACAAGCTTGTCTACGCTGCGGGCGCCCGGTGCTTCCATCCGCCCATCCCCGGGATCGAGTTTGAAAACGTCGTGTCCATCCGCACCGCGCAGGACGCGGTCAAGGTCATCTCGCTCCTGCCCAAAGCCAAACAGGCGGTGGTGATCGGCGGCGGCGTGCTGGGCATCGAGGCCGCCTGGGAACTGCATACGGCGGGCCTGCAGGTGACGGTGGTGGAGACCATGCCCCGCATCATGAGCCGCCAGCTGGACGAGGGCGCGGCCCGGACGCTTTCCATGCGCATGGAAGAAAAAGGCATGACTCTTCGGACCGGCGCGGGCGTATGCTCCATCGAGGGCGAGGAAAGGGCCGAGCGCGTGATTTTGAAGTCCGGCGAAGTGCTGCCGGCGGGCCTCGTCATTGTGTCCACCGGCGTGGTGCCCAACCAGGAGCTGCTGGCCTCCGCCGGGGCAAAAGTGAAGCGCGCGGTGGTGGTGGACAGGCACATGCGCACCAGCCTCCCCGATATCTACGCCTGCGGCGACTGCGCCGAGTGCGACGGCGTGAACTTCGCGCTGTGGGCCCAGGCGGTGGACGAGGGCTACGTGGCGGGCGCCAACGCGGCGGGTGACGCAATCGAGTATCCGGGCGTCTCCGGCGCGCTGACATTGAACGCGCTGGATACCACGCTCTACGCCGTGGGCGAGCATGGCACATCCGCCGCCTTCCGCGCCGAGGAGACGCGGGACGACACCAAGGGCTTCTATGAAAAGCTGTTCTTCAGCGGCGACCGGCTGACGGGCTTTATCCTCATCGGAAACATGGCCCGTCTGACCGAACTCAATATGGCCTACGAGGGCCGCGCCGGACTTAAGACCCATGGGGCGTAAAACATCCGACAATCATGAAGGAGGAATCTGCTATGTCCATGTGTGAATCCCGTTTCTTCGTCTGCAAACATTGTGGCAATCTGGTCGGCCTGATCTTCTGCTCCGGCGCGCCCATCACCTGCTGCGGCGATCACATGACCGAGCTCATCCCCAACACCGTGGATGCCAGCCAGGAAAAGCATGTGCCGGTGATCACCGTGGACGGCAACACCGTCACCGTCGAAGTGGGAGCGGTCACGCACCCGATGACCGAGGAGCACCACATCGAGTGGATTTACCTGGAGACCACCAACGGCGGTCAGCGCAAGGCGTTGAAGCCCGGCGAAGCCCCCAAGGCCACCTTCTCCCTGACCGATGGCACGCCGGTGTCCGCCTACGCCTACTGCAACCTGCACGGCCTGTGGAGGAAGATGATCTGACAAGCGATGAAAATCTGCTTTGCAGCTTTTCATTGCGTAAAGAAGCCTGCGTGAGCCTGAAATCCTGCGGGATTTCCGGGCGGCTCCCTGACTGAAGGTGTTGTTTCCCCCGCCAGTGTGCGCACAGGCTGGGGAAACGCGTTTCCGGCGCGCAGGTCGCCGGAATGTGCGTTGAAAATCCGCAGGGCGGCTTTTCAACGCATGGGAAGAAAAGCTGCGTGAGCCTGAAATCCTGTGGGATTTCCGGGCGGCTCACTGACTTAAGGTATTGTTTCCCCCGCCAGTGTGCGCACTGGCGGGGGAAACGCGTTTCCGGCGCGCAGGTCGCCGGAAACGATCAAATGACCGGGAGAGGTCCCCAACGGTTGGTGCGTTTCCATTGGTTTCCCGTCCGGTGGTTGATCAGGCCTGAGATCTGCCGTATAATACCATTACGGCTCGGCAGACGGCGCAATCGCCGCGGAGTTTTCTGCGGCGAAACCGCAAAAAGCGCGGGAGGGTGAACGGATGATTCGCTACATTCGTGAAAAGCTGAGCAGCGAGAGCCTGAGGGACAGAATCCTGTTTGCGTTTCTGGTATTTCTGGCCCTGTTCTTCGGCGTGATGGCGGTCAGTTACTTTCTGTTGCCGGAGGGCTTCCTCAAGAACAGGAATCCGCTGCAGAACTGGGAAGAATCCGGAAATATGGCCGTGCTGGCGCTGCAGATTTTCTCCTACAACATGCTGTCGGTCCTCTTCATCCTGCTGGGCAGCCTCTTTGGCGGGAAGAAGGAATCGGAGGCGGGCTACTTTTCCGTCGGCTATGTGGCGTTCTTTACGCAGATCGTGATCAACGGCGTGGTGCTGGGCACCTGGTCGTTTTCGATGGGGGGACCGGCGGTGCCGCTGATCGACCGCGTAATCCGCACGTTCGACCTTACGCACCGGGCGGGCCTGTGGGAGATGATGGGGCAGATGTTGATCGCCTGCGCGGCGGCCCGCATCGCCATCATAAAGACCAGCGGCAAGAGCACCCAGACGCGAAAGCTCCGGGACATCCGCCTGACGCGGGCGGAGGGCGGGATGCTTGCGCTGGGACTGATGCTGATGCTGGGGGGCGCCATTGTGGAGAGCGCCGCCATCCTCGCGCTGTAGCCGCCCGGGGATTTGAATCCGAGGCGCGCATAGGATATTGAAATTATGGGAGGGGACGTCATGCGGGACCGGCACGAGGTTTTGATCGACGGGGGCAAGTGCGTGGGCTGCGGCCTGTGCGTAAAGGACTGCGTCAGCCAGAACATCCGACTTAGCGGCGGCAAGGCGAAGGTGATCCATCCGGACTGCCTGATGTGCGCCCACTGCGTGGCCATCTGTCCCGAGAACGCCGTTTCAATCACCGGCTTTCCGGATCCGCCAAAGACGGTGGAAGGCGAGCATACGCTGGACTCGGACGCGCTGCTCTACGCGCTGGAGGCAAGGCGCTCCATCCGGCATTTCACCGCCGAGGGCGTTACGCGCGAGGCGCTGGAGAGGGTGATCCAGGCGGGCCGCTATACGCCCACCGCCAGCAACGCCCAGTGCGTCTCTTACCTGATCGTGCAGCAGCAACTGGGCGAAGTGGAGAAGGCGGCGGTGCGCTTCCTCCGGAAGCTGCAAAGCTTGATCGTCCTGGTTCGCCCGGCGTACCGGGGGATCGTGATCGACGACCGGTTTCTATTCAAGGGCGCGCCGGCGGCGGTCGTGGTGCTGGCGCCAAACGATGTGGACGGCGCGCTGGCGGCGTCAGGCATGGCTTTGATGGCCGAATCCCAGGGGCTGGGCGTATTGTACAGCGGCTTTTTCACCCTCGCGGCCAACCACAGCCCGGCGGTGCGCAAGGCGCTGGGGCTCAAAAAAGGGGAGCGGGCCGCGACCACGCTGGTGGTGGGCCATCCCGCCATCCATTATTCGAGAACCGCGCCCAAGGAGCGCCCGCAGGTGCGTGCCGTGTAGCCTCCGCGCATTTGTTCACAATGCCTAAACAAAAACCGCGCCGTCGCCGCCCCAAACTTTACTCGGCCGTGTTACCATGAACGCGGCCGGTTTTCTATATCCATGATCCGGCCTTGCCTTCGAAAGATACGCCCGCCGAGCGGGCTATGAAAACTGCGGAGGGTACGCATGTCCGGCGGATGGTCATTGACCAGGTACCTGAAAAACTACAAAACGGAGAGCATCGTCGGCCCGCTGTTCAAGATGCTGGAGGCCTCGTTTGAGTTGATCGTGCCGGTTTTGATGGCGCGGCTGGTGGACGTGGGCGTGGGCGGGCGGGACGCGGGCGTGATCCTGACAACCGGCGGCCTAATGGTGGCGATGGGTGTACTGGGCCTCATCTGCTCACTGACGGCGCAGTTCTTCGCGGCCAAGGCGGCGATGGGCTTTGGAACGCAGGTGCGCGGCGCGCTGTTTCAGCACATCGGCCGCCTGTCCGCTGCCGAGATCGACCGGGTGGGCGCGTCGACCCTGATCACGCGGGTCACCTTCGACATCGACCGCGCGCAGGCGGGTGTCAACCTGGTGCTGAGGATCCTTTTGCGCGCGCCGTTCATCGTGCTCGGCGCAGGAATCATGGCGCTTTCGATCGACCGACCGCTGGCCCTGATCTTTCTTGCGGCGATGGCACTGATCTCGCTGGTTATCTATCTGGTGATGGCCCGGACGCTTCCCGGCTACCGGCGCATTCAGGCGCAATTGGACCGCCTTTCGCGCCTTGCCCGGGAAAACCTTCGCGGCGTGCGCGTGATCCGCGCGTTTTCAAGGCAAGGAGACGAGGCCCGGCGCTTTGATCTGGAGGCGGAAGGGATGATGCGCGCGCAGATCGCGGTGGGCCGCGTGGCGGCGCTCAACAACCCCCTGACGTATGCGCTGGTGAACCTGGCGATCGCGGCGCTGTTGTGGTTTGGCGGCCGCCGCGTGGACGGAGGGCAGATCAGCCAGGGCCAAGAAATCGCGCTGATCAACTACATGTCGCAGATTCTGCTGGCGCTGATGGCGATGGCCACGCTGATCGTGACGTTCGCGCGGGCGCTGGCCTCGGCTTCGCGCATCGAGGACCTGTTCCAGATGCAGCCGAGCGTGACCGACGGGCCGGGCGCGTCCAAAGTGCCGGGCGCTGCGCGGGTGGAATTTGATAATGTGGATTTTGGCTATTCGCCAGGACGGGACGCGCTGACGGGCATCAGCTTTCAGGCGATGCCGGGGCAGATGATTGGCGTGATCGGCGGCACCGGTGCGGGCAAGTCCACGCTGGTGGGGCTGATCCCCCGGTTTTACGACGTGACGGGCGGGTGCGTCCGGGTGGACGGCGCGGACGTGAAAACCTACGCGCTGGATCAGTTGCGCGAGCGGATCGGCGTGGTGCCGCAGCAGGCGGCGCTGTTCTCCGGCACCATCCGGGAAAACCTCCGCTGGGGCAAGCGGGACGCCTCCGACGAGGAGCTCTGGCGCGCGCTCAAAACCGCGCAGGCGGAGGATTTCGTCTCCGCCATGCCGCGGGGGCTCGACGCCCCGGTGGAGCAGGGCGGCGTGAACCTGTCTGGCGGGCAGCGCCAGCGGCTGACCATCGCCCGGGCGCTGGTGCGGCGCCCCGACATTCTGATCTTGGACGATAGCGCCTCGGCGCTGGACTACCTGACCGACGCCCGCCTTCGCAAGGCGCTCCGGGAGGAAACCCGGGGCATGACGGTGTTCGTGGTCTCCCAGCGCGCCGCCGCCATGCGCACCGCCGACTGGATCCTGGTGCTGGAGGACGGAAAGTTGGCTGCTCAGGGCGTCCACGAGGCGCTCTACCAGTCCTCCGAAGCCTACCGGGCCATCTGCGATTCCCAGATGGCGGGGGAGGTGGCGGGATGAGCGCAAAGAAGACCATCGTGCGGCTGCTTCAGTGCGTCCGCCCCCACGCCGGGGCGCTGACGCTGGTGCTTTTGCTCTCCGGCGCGTCGGTGGCGCTGACGCTGTATGCGCCCATCCTGATCGGCCGCGGCGTGGACTTGATCGTGGGACCTGGCAATGTGCGGTTTCAGGCGCTGGGGCCGGTACTGATGGCCATCGCGCTGACGGTGGCGGGTACCTCCGCGACTCAGTGGGGGGCAAATCTCCTGATCAACCGCGTGGCCTACCGCGTGGCCCGGGAGATCCGCGAGCGCGCCTTCGAGGCGCTGGGCAATGCGCCGGTGAAGTACATCGACGGCCAACGCCACGGCGACGTGCTCAGCCGGCTGATCACCGACGTGGACCAGGTGTCGGACGGCCTGCTTCTGGGCTTTGCCCAGCTGTTTGCCAGCGTCCTGACCATCCTGGGCACCCTCGTTGTGATGCTGTCGATCAACCTGTGGATCGCGCTGATCGTGATCGTGGTCACGCCGCTATCGCTGTTTGTGGCCAGGTTCCTGGCCAAGCGCACCTACGACCTGTTCCGCAGCCAGTCCCAGATTCGGGGCGAGATGACGTCCCTGGTCAACGAGCTGGTGGGCAACCAGAAGCTGGTGGACGCCTTCCGCTACCAGGGCGCGGCGCTGGACCGGTTCGGGGAGATCAATGGGAGGCTTCAGACCACCGGCGTCAAGGCGCTGTTCTATTCGTCCATCACCAACCCGGCCACCCGGTTCGTGAACTCTGTGGTGTACGTGGCGGTGAGCGTGTTTGGCGCGTTCAGCGCGGTCAAGGGCCTGATCACCGTGGGCCAGTTGACCAGTCTTCTCAACTATGCCAACCAGTACACCAAGCCCTTCAACGAGATTTCCGGCGTGATCACGGAGTTCCAGGGGGCGATTTCCTCGGCGGCGCGGGTATTCGAACTGATCGACGCGCTGCCCGAGCCCGCAGACTTGCCGGACGCAGCCATGATCGATCGGGCGGAGGGCCGCGTGGCGCTGGAGGGCGTCTGCTTCGCCTACCAGCCGGGGCAGAGGCTGATCGAGGACTTGAACCTCAGCATCCGCCCTGGCGAGCGCGTGGCCATCGTCGGGCCCACCGGCAGCGGCAAGACCACGCTGATCAACCTGCTCATGCGCTTTTATGACCCGGACCGGGGCCGCGTTTTGATCGACGGCCACCCGGCGGAGGCGCTGACCAGGGACAGCCTGCGCCGCCAGTTCGGCATGGTGCTGCAGGACACCTGGCTGCGTGAGGGCACCATCCGGGAAAACATCGCCTACGGGCGGCCGGACGCCACGCTGGAGGAGGTCGTGGAGGCTGCCAGGGCCGCCCACGCCGACGGCTTCGTCCGCAGGCTGCCCGGTGGCTACGATACCGTCGTCCGCGAGGAGGGCGAGGGCATCTCCCAGGGCCAGAAGCAGCTGCTTTGCATCGCGCGAGCCATGCTGTGCCAGCCGCCGATGCTGATTCTGGACGAGGCCACCTCCTCCATCGACGCGCTGACCGAGCGGCGCGTGCAGGGCGCGTTCCAGCGGATGATGCAGGGACGCACCAGCTTCGTGGTGGCCCACCGGCTTCAGACCATCCGGGAGGCCGACTGCATCCTGGTGATGGACCACGGCCGCGTGGTTGAGCAGGGCACCCACGACGAGCTGATCGCAAAAAACGGCTTCTACGCGCACCTGTACTCCAGCCAGTTTTCCGCCTGACCGCGGGCCGCGGCGGCGGCGGGTAAAGCGTCAAAATGGAATAGAGGCCGGGGAGGGATCGTCCCACCCAGACCTCTATCGCATTGCAGGCTATGGGAGCGGCTCCGACCGGAGTGCTCCCGGACGCCTACTTCTTCCAGCCGAAGCAACAGCGTAGCAAGAATCCGATGCCTGTGAGTAGTAGAACGAGGGAGCCGATGATCCCCGCAATGCCGACGACGGGGAAAACGGCGGAGACGATCAGGCCGACGATGCCCAACACGATCAGGACTGCCGCGATCGCTTTCACGAAAAACACCTCTTTTTTGGGAGATACTGATGATGCGGCCCATGCCATACAATGCACGCGGCGGTCTTCCCGTTCAACGCCTGGGCGTGAAGTACCGCTTGTGCGCTAGAAACCGGTGAAATTCGCGGGACGCTCCACCGAAATCCCGGCGAAGGATACGTGCCGCGCCGCATTCAGTGAGAAGCCGCCGGCAGATTTTGCGCACTCAAACACGCCGCCGCGAAACGCGGCGGCGTGCGTGCTCAGGCGACGCTGAAATGGAATGTCAGTTTCTGCAGCAGAAGCAGCGGAAAATCAGGAACCCGATGCCCGCCAGCAGCGCGGCCACTGAGCCGATGATCCCCGGAATGCCCACGATGGGCAGAACCGCGGAAAGAATCAGCCCAACGATGCCCACGACAATCAGGGCGATGATGATCGCTTTCACGGAATGCACCTCACTTTGTGTGTGTGCCGACAGTGCGGCCCGCGGTATACTATGCAGCGGCCGTTTCATTCGTCCAAAGCGCGGGAAAACGCTGGCGTTTTTTGCCGCCGCGCTATTTTCGCCTTCGTCCGCGTTCGCCTTGATTTCGCGCGGGAAATGTGATAGACTGATGCGGATCAAATCCATATTATGAAGATTGGGGCGCAGCGAACATGGCTGGGAAGAAACGGGTGCCGGCCCGGATGAAGGCCAAACAGGAATTCAAGCCGCAGGGGTTTACCAAGAAGGAATGGATCACGATGGGCATCGTCGTCGGGGCGATTTTGCTGGTGATCCTGGGATATTTCCTGCTCAGGGGCTTTTTTGACGGTTCGCTACGGATACAAGGCGGCAAGGTGCAGGCGGAAGACAACTGGCTCGGCGTCAATACCGGCACCACCGACAAGCCCAAGTACTTCAAGCTGGGTAGCGTCTCGCCGGTAGACGGCTACAC
>JAEVZE010000134.1 GCA_023392395.1 Bacillota bacterium | reverse complement strand
CTTTATCGCCATAGGCCAGCGCCGCCGCGGTGGGCTCGTTGATGATGCGCAGCACTTCCAGGCCCGCGATGCGGCCGGCGTCCTTGGTGGCCTGGCGCTGGGCGTCCGAGAAGTACGCCGGCACGGTGATGACCGCCTGGGTGACTTGGCCGCCCAGATAGCCTTCCGCATCGGTCTTCAGCTTCTGCAGAATCATCGCGCTGATCTCCTGCGGCGTATAGTCCTTGCCGTCGATGCCGATGCGCCGGTTCGAACCCATATCGCGCTTGATCGAAATGACGGTGCGGTCCGGATTGGTGACCGCCTGACGCTTGGCCACCTGGCCCACCAGGCGCTCGCCGTTCTTGGCGAAGGCCACGACGGACGGCGTGGTGCGGGCGCCCTCGGCGTTTGCGATGACGACAGGCTCCGAACCTTCCATGACCGCCACGCAGGAGTTGGTGGTGCCCAAATCGATACCGATAATCTTGCTCATAACGAATTCCTCCTGAACTCCAATTTCAAACTTTTATTCGGCAGCCACTTTGACCATGGCGCACCGGATGTTACGTCCTCTGGCGCGATATCCCTTTTGAAAGACCTCCTGGATCACGCCAGGCTCGCCGCCGGGGCAGCAGACCACCGCGTTGTGGCACTCGGGATCAAACGCCTCCCCCAGAGCGGGGATTTCGTTCAATCCAAGCTTCTCCGCGGCGCCCATCAGCTGCCTTAGCGTCATCTCGACGCCCTCGGTCAGCGCGCCCGTCTCGCCCGCCTTCTTCGCGGCGTCTAGCGCGCGCTCCAGGTTGTCGATGGTCGGGAGCATCTGACACAGCGTATCGCGCACGCCGTCGTCGTAGGCGTCGGCCTTCGCCGTCACGTTCAGACGCTTATAATTTGTGAAGTCGGCCTGGGTGCGCTGCGCGATGCGCAGGTAGTCGTCCCGCTCGGTTTCAACCTTTTCCAACGCCTCCCGAAGCGCCTTGAGCTCGGCTTGCGCGCTCTCGCCCTCGGGCGGGTTGGTCACTTGTTCGCCGGCCTGGGCATCGCCCTCGGCCACGGCCTGATTCTGCGTTTTGTCCTTTTCTTCCGCCATGTCCTCACTTCCAGTCCTCGTTCTTCGCCATCCAAACCACCTGAAATCCGGCATCAGTCTTCACCGGGCAAAAGGCTTGAGAGCGCCTTGCCCATGAACCCCAGAACCGAGATCACCCGGCCGTAGTTCATGCGCGTGGGGCCAAGGATGCCCAGCGTGCCGGTGGAGTTGTTGCCGATGCGGTAGACGGCGGTCACCAGCGAGCAATCGGAGAGTTCCGGCAGGTCGTTCTCCGGGCCGATGCGGATGGTAAACTCCATCGCGCCGTTCTGCCGGAGCAGCGGGTAGAGCTTTTCGCGGCTCTCCAGCACGCTCAAAAACATCCGGGCCTTTTCGATGTCCGCGTACTCCGGATAGGCCAGCAGCTTTGAACTGCCGCCCACCATGATCTCCTCCGGTTCCTCATGGAGCCGGTTCTCCATCACGTCCAGCACTGAGGCCAAAAGCCGCCTGTGCTCCTTCAGATCGCGGAACATGCTGGCGAACCTTCCGCGCATCTCGCCCAGCGTCAGCCCAGAGAGCTGCTCGGTCAGCATCTCGGAGATGGTGTAGAGCAATTCGCTCTTCACGCCTTCCGGGATTCTGACCACTGCGTCCTTGACGAGCCCTGCGCTGGTCACGATGATCATCAGCGCGTTGTTCTCCGTCACCGGGATCAATTGCACCCGCTTGATGCGCAACGAGTCCAGATGGGGCGTTACCACCAGCGCGGTGTAGTTGGTCGCGTCGCTGAGCGCCTGCGCGGCGCAGCGGATGATCTCCTCCACCTCGCCGACCCGGGTCTTCAGGTGGTCGTTGATCCTTCTCATGTCCTCGTCCGACAGTTTGTGGGAGCGCATCAGCTGATCCACATACAACCGGTACGCCTTGGCCGACGGCACCCGGCCCGCCGACGTGTGCGGCTGCGCCAGGTAGCCCAGCTCCTCCAGATCGCTCATCTCATTGCGAATGGTCGCGGGGCTGAATCCAACGCCCTGCTTGCGCGAGATCGTGCGAGAGCCCACCGGCACCGCCGTGGAGATGTAGTCGTCGATGATCGTCCGAAGGATCATGAACTTTCGGTCGTCCAGCTTCACACACCCGCCTCCTTTCGCCGTTGTTAGCACTCTAATCTTTCGAGTGCTAAGTCACGGGAATAATGTACCATCCTGCGCCCCGTTTGTCAATAGCTTTCTCGTTTAAGAATGCGCAAATAAAATCCGGCGCATAAGCGCCGGAGCTTTGAAAAACCAAGATGGTTTTTCAACGCGAAGGAAGAAGTCTGCGTGAGCCTGAAATTCTGAGGAATTTCCGGGCGGCTCACTGACTTGTGGTATTATTTCGCAACCAGTGTGCGCACTGGTTGACAAAATACGTTCCCGGCGCGCTTGTCGCCGGGAACGATTGGAAGGTTCGGATGGATTTGTCAGGACCCCAACAGGTCCCCAATGGCGCTGGTCAATGTGAGCACCGAGATCTTGGGCGAATTGAGCAGCCGGAACTTGGGCAGGTAGATTCGGTCGGTCAGCCCAAGGCCGGGCGAGGTGTAGACCAGCGTACTGCCCAATTGTTTGATCCCTTCGACGTCGTCGCGCGCGGGGAACCAGCCGTGGCGCGGGGCGAAGGTGGACGGAATGTAGAACGCGCCGAGGAACGGCAGCTTCCAGCCGCCGCCGCAGTAGTGACCGGCCAGCACCAGATCCGGCGTATAGAGGTAGGAACGGGTGCCCTTTCCGCTCAGCTCCTGAGACACGGTGATGTACTGCTCCGTGGGCGGGATGTGGCTGAGCGCGATTTGAACGTCTTCGGCGCTCATCTTGGGAATGGTGTCCTGGGTGGCCTTGAACTGGTTGAACCGCCAGGTAGTAAAAGGCAGGTTGTCGTGGTCGTTTTCCAGGCCGCTCAGCGAGCCTTCGGTCTCCTGGGTGATCTGGTCCTGCAACAGCTTGGCCGAGTCGGTGATGTTGAGATTCAGAAGCGTTGCGGGCGTCAGCCACAACTTGGCCTTGCCCACGTCGATCTCGGTGACCGATGACAAAAGCTCCGCGCCCCGCTGCTTCGCGCCCAGCACCCAGTCGCTGAACACGACCTCTTCCAGCGTACCACCGGTTTTGCGCGGGGCCTGAAGCAGAATGTCCGGATCGGAATCCCCTGGGATGAAGTAGCGCGGCCGGTTGGCGGACAGCCCGTCCAGCAGGTCGTAAAAGGGCTGCGCGTTGCCGGAAGCGCCCACCATATCCCCGGTAAACGCGATCAGGTTGTAGGTCTCTGCGTTGATCGTGCGCAAAAGCGCCGCCTGGTGCGCGCCGAAATCCCGGCCGTGGAGATCAGAAACCTGCAGGATCGTGTACCCTTCCAGATCCTCCGGCAGACCTACCAGCGAGATCGTCTGTCGGTCCACCTGCACGGAGCTGTTGTCCAGCGCCATCAGCGCGAACACCAGGATCATGAAACTAAGCAGAATAAACAGCGGGAACGTCATGTTGACGCCCCGGAGCTTGGAGAGCCGCTTGGCCTGCTGGCTCTGGGTGAACGTGTTGAAGCGAGTGATGGCTTCCTTGGTGTACTCAATGGTGGACTTGCCGCCGCTTCGCATGCTCTTGGAGAGCTTCATCACGGTGCGCGAAGGCGGCTGCTTCCCCTTCTTCTTGGCCATGGCGGCCGCGGCCTTTCGGGACGAGCGCCTCTCGCCTTCCGCCGCCTTTTCCCCGGCCTGGGCTTTCTCGCCGGACGCGGGTTTTACGACCGTCTCGGCCTTGCCGCTGGATGCGGGCTTATCAACCGCCGAGGCTCCTTCGCCCGTAGCGGGCTTATCAACCGCCGCAAAGTTCCCAGCCGCCGCAGCCTTTTCGGCTGCCGCGGCTTTATCGCCTGCGGCTTCGGGCATCGGCCCCGCCTGACCGGCACCCGGCTTCTTCTGATCGTCTTTCTGCATGAAACGCCTCCAAGCGAACTCCCTTCTATTATATGCTTTCACTTCGCAGATGGCAATACCCCGCCAAATGTGCTATAATTTGATGCGATGAAAACCTGTAAGCGGCTTTCATCGCCAGAAAAGAAGCTGCGGAAGCCAGAAATCCTGAGGGATTTCCGGCTGGCATAAAGGTATTGATCGCAGGACGGGGTTTGTCAACATTTTGTATAATTGGGTATTATCCTAGCGGAGGAATGGTATGGCAAAGGCAAAGACCCGCTTTGTGTGCACGTCGTGCGGATATGAAACAAGTCGGTGGCTGGGCAAGTGCCCGGAGTGCGACAGCTGGAACACGCTGGAGGAAGCGCCGGAGGAAACCAGCGTCCCGGAGCGCAAGCAAAAGCGAAAACCTGGTGCCGGTGCTTCGGCGCTTCCCATCGGCGAGATCCCGGACGAGGGGATGCTCAGGCTGTCTACCGGCATCTCAGAACTGGACCGGGTGCTGGGCGGCGGCACGGTGGAGGGATCGCTGACCCTGATCGGCGGCGAACCGGGCATTGGAAAATCCACACTGCTCACGCAGGTGTCCGCGAAGATGGCGGATGCCGGCTTTCGCGTCTTGTACGTATCCGGCGAGGAATCGGCCCGGCAGATCAAGCTGCGGGCCAGTCGGCTGGGGGCGCTGTCGCCCAATTTCTTCGTATTGCCGGAGAACGACATGGAGAAGATCGAGGGCAAGCTGGATACCGTCTCCCCCGACGTGATGGTGGTGGACTCGATCCAAACTATGTACCGCGCCGACATGGTCTCCGCCCCGGGCAGCGTTTCGCAGGTGCGGGAGGCGGCGGCGGCGCTGATGCGCTACGCCAAGGTGAGCGGCTGCGCGGTGTTCCTGGTGGGCCATGTGACCAAAGAAGGCGCGATCGCGGGCCCGAGGGTGCTCGAGCACATGGTGGACGCGGTGCTCTATTTCGAGGGCGACCACCAGCGGCAGTACCGGCTTTTGAGGGCGGTCAAAAACCGCTTCGGCTCGGTCAACGAACTGGGCATGTTTGAGATGACCGGCTCCGGCATGCGCGAAATTTCAAACCCTTCCGAGGCGCTTTTGAGCGAGCGCGCCCACGACCAGAGCGGCTCGGTGGTGCTGTGCGCAATGGAGGGCTCAAGACCGCTGCTAGTGGACGTGCAGGCACTGGTGGCGTCCACGGTCCTGGGCACGCCGCGCAGAATGGCGTCGGGCGTCGACCAGGGCAGGCTGTCGCTGCTCCTCGCGGTGCTCGAAAAGCGGGCGGGGCTGCCGCTGTACAGCCAGGACGTGTATATAAATGTAGCGGGCGGCCTGGAGTTGACCGAACCGGCGGCGGATCTGGCGCTGTGCGCGGCGGTGGCGTCGTCCGCCCGAGGCAAGGCACTGGACGGCAACCTGGCCGTGATGGGCGAGGTGGGCCTGGCGGGCGAAATCCGTGCAGTACCCCAGGCGGAGCGCCGGCTGATAGAGTGCACGAGGCTGGGCTTCACCCGGATCGTGCTGCCCAAGGCCAACCTGCGCGGCATCAAGCCGCCGGAGGGCGTGACCCTGCACGGGGTGGACACGCTGAGCGAGGCCCTTTCGATCATGATCAAAAAATAGCTTTCGCTCTGAGGGTTTCATCCGTAAACCGCTTTCAAACCTCTCGTCCCTTCCAA
>JAEVZE010000096.1 GCA_023392395.1 Bacillota bacterium | reverse complement strand
CTTCAGATAGGCTCGGGCGATCAGCGAGCCCTTGCTGTGCCCCAGGAGGTATACGGGCACGCCCGGCCAGCGGCCGCGCGCGTATTCGGAAACCTGCTTCAAGTCCTCCACCAGCGCTTCCAGCGCTTTCGCGCCGAAGTAGCCCAGGTCGTCCTGGCTGTTTACGCTCTCACCGTGGCCGCGCAGGTCGTGCACGACGCAGGCGTAGCCCAGCCCGGCCAGATACTCCATCAGCGGAAGGTATCGCTCCTTGTGTTCCGCCATGCCGTGGGAAATCTGCACAATGCCCAGCGGGGCCTCCGGGGCCATCCAAAGCAGGCTGAGCTTGAGTCCGTCGCGCCCCGAGAGCAGCGTTACGCGTTCGGCAGTCATCCTACCATTTCCTCTCTTGTGCATCGTGGCGCTTTGCGCCCGATCGTACTTCAAGCCCAGGGTACCAAGGCTTCGGGGGCGCGGCATCGCCGCGCCCCCGTGGGTTTCTGTTTTCTCGGGATTATTCGACGTACGCCAGGTCGATGCCCGCCTGGACGATGTCTTCCGGCAGGCTGGAGAACATGGCGTTGATCGACTGGCTGTTGTAGAACCGGATGATGGTCTCCGCGAACATCGGCGCCACCGAGACCGTGCGGAACTTGGGCTGCCCGGCGACATGCGGGTTGATGACGGTGTCGGTGGACAGCACCTGATCGATGGGGCTGTCGTTGATCAGCTTCACGCCCTGGGCGGACACGATGTTGTGGCTGAGTAGCGCGCGGATGCGCTTGGCGCCATGAGCCTTGAGCGCGTAGGCCAGGTTGACCAGGGTTCCTCCGGAAGTGGTAAAGTCGTCCACGATCAGCGCGTTCTTGCCATCCACATCGCCCAAAATCTCCAGCACCTGCGGGTTCTCGGAGTGGTCGGTGCGCTGCTTGTCGCCGATGGCCACCGGCAAGTTTAGAACGGCGCCGAACTTGCGGGCCTGCTTGGCGAAGCCCGCATCGGGCGAGACCACCACGGTGTTCGACAGGTCTTCGCGCTTCATGGTTTCGCATAGCATTGGCATCGCGTATAGGTGATCCATCGGGCGCTTGAAGAAGCCCTGTACCTGGGGCGAATGCAGGTCCATCGTGATAAAGCGGTCGCAGCCGGCCAGTTCCATCGACTCGGCGCATACACGGGCACGGATCGACACCCGTGGTTCGTCCTTCTTGTCGCCCTTGGCGTAGCCGAAGTAGGGCATCACCAGCGTGACGGACAAGGCGTTCGAGCGCTTCAGCGCGTCGACAAAGAACAGGATCTCCACGAATTCGTCGTTGGGGTTAACGCCGATGGGCTGCACGAAATAGACGTTGCGGTCGCGCACCGACTCGTTGACCCGGACGAACGTGTTTCCATCAGAAAAGCGAACCACCTGCGAAGCGCCCACCCTGCGCCCCATGTAGCGGCACATCCGCTCCGCAAACGCATGACCACCGCTGCCCGCGAAGACGGCAATATTGGAATCGGCAAACACCTTGATTACGCCCCTTTCACTCTGCGAGAACCCGGGATTGCAGCTTTTGTGGATCCGTCACAGCCTGGTGGCGGCGACAACCTCGATCTCGATCAGCGCGCCCATCGGGAGCGCTGCGACCTGTACGCACGAGCGGGCGGGATAGGGCATTTCGAGAAATTCGCCATAGATGGCGTTGACCTCGGAAAAATTGCCAAGGTCCGTCAGAAAGACGCTGACTTTCAAAAGGTTTGAGAGGGAAAGCCCCATCTCTTCCAGCACGGTTTTGATGTTGGAAAGCGACTGGCGCGCCTGTGCACCGATGCCGCCCTCCGCCAATTTGCCCGTAGCCGGGTCGACCGGCAGCATCCCCGATAGATAGGCGGTCTCCCCCTGGATCACCGCCGTCGAATAGGGCCCTACCGCCTTGGGTCCGCGTTCCGTCAGAAAAACCTTCTTCACCCGTATCCCTCCGTATGTAATATTGCCAATTCAGCCCCTGGTATTCTAGGGCAGGATCTCCTCGTCGCGCTCATGAATGCCCACCCAATAAACCGGAGCGGACGGGAAATAGTAATCGGTATGCAGTTCCGTGCGCTCGACCAGTTCGCTGGTATTCCGGTCGTAGTAGCAGATGAAGGCGCGGGACTTCGTGCCCAGCTTGCCTTCGCTGATCAGCTTCGTCTCGTCGGTGTAGTAGACATGCTTGCCGGTGGTGTCCTTCTTCTTCTTGATGGTGGTGGAGGGTATGTCCTTCTGGATGATCTCGCTCTCCAGTTTGATCTCGTACTCGGTGGGCATGCCGTAGATCTCCACCTTGGCCTTCTCGGAATCGACGGTGGTGAAGATGTAGATCGTGGAATCCCGGTTGTTGGTGAAGACCAGGTCCTTGCCAGAGTCGCTAACCGTGGCGTCCAGGCTCGGATAGATGTAGGAGACGACCATCGTATGCTGGTAGCGCGTCTCAACCGTCATGCCCGCGCGCAGCACCGCGTTGTACAACGTAGTCGAAGCCTGGCATACGCCGCCGCCGATGCCCTCCTGCACGGTGGTACCCGCGAACTCTGGAGCCGGCTTGAAGCCGTTCTCCACCGTACGCCTGCCAACCACCTTGTTAAAGGAAATCGTCTCGCCCGGATGCACCGCGAAGCCGTTGAATTTTGACAGCGCTCGGCGGATGTTGGTGGTCCGGTTCTTGGTAGACGACTTGGTGGGGGTGGTGCAGTTCGCGATCAACTTTGTACCGTTTTTCAGCTCTTCGGAGGAAATCGAAGGCTTGACGCTCTGCGCCACCAGTTCAATTTGGGGCGTGGAGCCCTCGACGATCACCTTGGCGAGCGCCTGCTTGAGCGCGTCGCCGTCCAGCGTCAGCCCCTCTTTCGAATCGGAAACCGTCAGCGTCTGGTCCTTCTCGATGGTGACGGTCGCTTCCACCGGGGCCACGTCAATCTCGCTCTTGATCTTGGTTACGTACTGGTCCAGCAGCGTTTCGTCGTACTTGAGTTCGCTGTTGAAGGCCACGGTGTGGTCCTTCAGGTAGCTTTGCTGATCCCGCTTCTGAAAGAAATTTCCGGTGTGTCCAAAATTCCATGCCAGCGCCAGCTGGGTGTCCACATCCATCGAAGCGCCCAGCATCGAAGGCGTCAGCGTCCAGCTCTTGCCTTCATAGGTCAGCGTGATGGCGTTCTGGTTCAGCCGCTGGTCAGCCATCTCGTTGGCCAACTTGTACCCCTCTTCGTAGGAGTAGCCGCCCAACGAAATACCGTTGACATACACGCCCTTTAAAAACACGTTTGGCTGAGACGTAAACCGAATGATGCCAATGATGACGAGCACAATCACGGCGACGACGAGCGCCATCTTGACAAGGCTCATCACACCCTGTGCAGCGCTGGCTTTTCGCCTGCGAGCGGTCCGTCTTCTTTCGCTTTGCGTCATCAAATTAGGACCCTTTCCTGAAGATATGTTCAAGTATACCACATTCATGGCGCGTATTGCATGGTTTTATAGGTAAAATCCAAGGCAATCGCTTCCGAATTCGCCGTAAGCGAATTCCCGTGGGACAAATCGCGCTCTCGGCGGTCAACATCCGACAGGAAGGAAGCCGCCGGCCGGGAAGAATCGGCGCCCGAAAGCGGCCTGTCCTCCCGACCGGCGAGAGAAAGCCGCAAATTGCTTTGCGGCTTCATCGGTTAAAATGCGGGCGCTGCGCCGGGCGCGATGTCCGCGGTGCCGGGCGAATTGTCCGGCTGCGCGCCGACAATCTTCAGGAATTCCTCGCGGTCGACCTTTTCCTTCTGGATCAGGATGTCGGCGAGCCTATCCAGCTTCTCGCGGTGCGCCTTCAGGATGATCAGCGCGCGTTCATAGCTGGATTCCAGAAGCCTGCGCACTTCGCTGTCGATCTGCGCGTTGACGTCCTCGGAGAAGGTAGAGCGGGACTGCGAGAAATCGCGGCCGAGGAACACCTCATGATCGCCGCCCAAGAAGATCGGGCCTAGCTTATCACTCATGCCGTACTCGGTCACCATGCTTCTGGCGATCTGGGTGGCACGCTTCAAGTCGCTGGTGGAGCCGGTGGACACATCACCCAGCACCAGCCGCTCCGCGCAGTGGCCGCCCATCATGCCGCTCATCTGCGCCAGAAGGCGGGCGCTGGAGATGTAGTTGACTTCCTTGTCCGGCAGGAACATGGTGTACCCGCCCGCCCCGCGGCCGCGCGGAATGATCGAGATCTCGTGTACATTGTCGCACTCGGGGATGTTGTGCATCACGATCGCGTGGCCCGCCTCATGGTAGGCGACCAGCTTCTTGTCGTCCTCGGTGACCTTGTGACTCTTCTTTTCGGGGCCTGCGCTGACCTTGGTGATGGCCTCCTCCAGGATGTCCATCGTGATGGTGCGCTTGCCCGCGCGCGCGGTCAGGATCGCGCCCTCGTTCATGACGTTTTCAAGGTCTGCGCCGGTGAAGTATGGCGTGCGTCTGGCCAGTATTTCCAGATTGACGGCGGGATCCATGGGCTTTCCGCGGGCGTGGATCTTCAGGATTTCTTCCCTGCCCTTGACGTCCGGGTAGTTGACCGTCACCTGCCGGTCAAACCGGCCGGGGCGCAGAAGCGCCGGGTCCAGGATGTCTGCGCGGTTGGTGGCCGCCATAACGATGACGCCCTCGTTGTGGGAGAAACCGTCCATTTCGACCAGCAGCTGGTTCAGCGTCTGCTCACGCTCGTCGTGACCGCCGCCGAGGCCTGCGCCCCTCTGGCGGCCCACCGCGTCGATTTCGTCGATGAAGACGATGGCCGGCGCTGCCTTCTTGGCCTGGTCAAACAG
>JAEVZE010000001.1 GCA_023392395.1 Bacillota bacterium | reverse complement strand
CAGATTTTCAGGCTTGCGCAGCTTTTCCTCCATGCGTTGAAAAGCCGCCCGGCGGATTTTCAACGCCACTCTACGCGGGAACTTTGCGCTTTTGCTTGTAGATGTCGAACAGCACCGCGGCCGCCATCAGCGCGCCCTGCACCGCCACGCGCATCGTGGTAGGCATGCCCAGGAAGATGATGGCGTTCTCCGCCACGAACACCAGCGTGATGCCGATCAAAATGCCCAGCGGCGAACCCTTGCCGCCTGAGAGCGACACGCCGCCCACCACGCAGCCCGCGATCGCGCGGAACTCCCAGCCGTCGCCCGTCTCCGGAAGGCCGATGCCCACGTCCAGCGTCAAAAGAATGCCGCCGATGGCGGACAGGAGCGCCGAAAGCACGTAGGCGGTGATGCGCATTTTCTTGACGCCCACGCCCGCCAGCAGCGCGACCTCCCGGTTGTCGCCGCAGGCCAGAATCCGCCTTCCCCAGAGCGTCCGCTTGATGACCACGAAGGCGATGGCAAACAGCGCCAGCATGACCCAGAAGTGGGGCGGCATGCCCAGAAAGCGCTGATTGAAGATGTTCACCAGCGGAAAATCCGTCAAGGTATTCAGCGACAACTGGTAGCCCTTGAGGAACAGATACCGGGCGCCGCCCACCATGTAGAGAGTGCCCATCGTCGCCACGAAGTCCGGCACGTTGAAATGCACCACCAGGAGGCCGTTGATCTGGCCCACCACGCAGCAGCACAGGATCGCCACCAGGATGGCAGGGCCTGCGCTCCAGTGATAGTCCACCACCAGCGCCGCCATCAGAATGCCGGCAAAACCCGCGACGCGCCCGGTGGAGATGTCCACGTTGCCCGTCATCAGCGGGAAGGAACACCCCAGCGCCACCACCGCGATGAAGGGAATCTGGGTGAACATGGCCGAGAAGTTGTCGATGGAAAGAAAGTCCGGCCGGAAGACCGTGGTAACCAGCATAATCGCAAGAAGCGGAACGGAAACGCTGACCTCGTCCGAACGCAGCAGCCGGCGAAGCCCGTTTGATTCCCTTCTGGCCGCAATCTGCGCCATTGACCTCGCCTCCCTAAAGCGTTATCCGCTTGGCTTCGTACCGCTTGCGCTGGTTGTCCAGCAGCACCGCCAGCACCAGAATCAATCCGATCAACACCAACTGCAGGTTGGTATCCACCTTGAGAATGCGCAGCGCATACCACAATACGTGGAACAGCAGTACGCCCAAACCCACTCCCATGATCGAACCGGAACCGCCCGCCAGACCCCCGATCGAGCAGCAGATGATCGCCCGGAATTCGCGGCCGCTGCCAAAGGCCGAGTTGGCCGTCGCCGCGTTGAGCACATCGAAGATGCCGCCCACCGCCGCCAGCATGCCCGCCAGGATGAACGCGACCACCTTGACGCGGCTCACGTTGATGCCGGCCATCGTCGCGGCGTTTGGGTTGCCGCCCACCGCCCGCAGCTTGTAGCCAAACTTGGTGTACCGGATGACCATGTCAAACGCGATGATCAGGCCGACGAAGATGAAAAACAGCCACGAGAGGCCCAGTGGGCGGGCGCGGGTGAACTCCGAGGTGCCCAGCGCCTTGATGGAGATGGGCTCGCCCTGCGAGATCGTTACCGCAAGCCCCTGGCAGACGAACTGGGTGGCGAGGGTGGTGATCCAGCTGCTCAAACCCAATTTGCAGGTGCACCATCCGTTGACCAGCCCCACCAGAGCGCCCGCCGCAAGGCCGATGGCGAGGCAGGGGATCAGATCCATGCCCCACCAGGCGCAGGCCACGCCGGTCATCACGCCGGCAAAGCTGCCCGCCATGCCAACCGACAGGTCGATCTCGCCCGCGATGGTCACAAACGCCTGCCCGAGCGTCGCCGCGCCGATGAAGATGGAACCCATCAGGATGGACGAGAAGTACTTCCACGTCAGGAAGTTCTTGTTGAGGCTGGCGGTGATCACGCAAAGGATGACGATGGGGATCAGCACACCGATCTCCGGCGTCAGGAAGAACCGCGCCGCCGCGTCCCCATGTGCCCTAAGCCGCCTGCTTGCCGCAATGTTCTGCATGGGACGGCTCCTCTCTTCTTTATTTGAAGGTGGACACGGCCATTTCCATGATCCGCTCGTCGCTGGCTTCCCCGCGGCTCAATTCGCCGACCACGCGCCCTTCGGCCATGACCACATACCGGTCCGACATGCCCATCAACTCCGGAAGCTCCGAGGAGATCACGATGACCGCCACGCCATCCGCCGCCATTTCGTTGATGATGCCGTAGATCTCATTTTTCGATCCAACGTCGATGCCCTTGGTGGGCTCGTCCAGGATCATAATACGCGGCTCGGTGTTGAGCGAACGCGCGATGACCACCTTCTGCTGGTTGCCGCCCGACAGCGTCGCAACCCTGGTGGAAATGGAGGGCGCCTTGATGCGCAGGTTCTCAAAATAAGTTTTCATGCGCGTGCGCATCCTGCGCTCGGTGACGAACGGCCCGCGCACGATCTTGCCGAGGTTGGAGATGGCGATGTTGTTTTTGATGTCCCATACAAAGTTGAGGCCGTACACCTTGCGGTCCTCGGACACCATGCTGATGCCTTGGCGGACCGCCTGGTCGGACGAGGCGACCTTGACCTCGCGGCCGTCCACGTACACCTTGCCGGATTTGACTGGGATCATGCCGTAGACGGCCATGCAGACCTCGCTGCGCCCAGCGCCCACCAAGCCCGCCATGCCCAGCACTTCCCCCGCGCGTACCGAGAAGGATACGTCCTCAATCAGGTTCTTGCCCGCGATGTAGGGGTGGGCGACCGTCAGGTGCTCCACCCTGAGAACTTCCCGGCCGATTTCAACGTTTCTTGCCGGGTACATGTTGACGAGGTCTCGGCCGATCATATCATGGATGATGCGCCCGGTATCGTATGTCTCACGCTCAAAGGTCGAGATGTTCCTCCCGTCCCGGAGGATGGTCACCCGGTCGGTCAATTCCAGGATCTCCGCCAGCTTATGGGTGACGAAGATGATGCTGGTGCCCTTTTCTTTGAGCTTGCGCACCACGCGGAACAGCTGCTCCACGTCCGCGCCAGAAAGGGAGGTGGTCGGCTCGTCCAGGATCAGCACCTTGGGACTTAAGGCCAGCGCCCGCGCGATCATCAGCATCTGCTGCTGACCGATGGACAGCTTGCGCACGTCCGCTCGGGGGTCCAGCGCGATGTGGTTTTCCCGCAGCAGCTTCTCGGTCGCCGCGTACATGGACTTGAAATCTACAAACGGGGACTTGCCGGCCGCCCCATTGACCTTCGCAAGGCGCAGGTCCGACATGTATATGTTTTCGGCCACGGAGAAGTACTTGAGCACATTGATCTCCTGCGGCACGTATCCGATGCCCAGGCGCATGGCGTCAAAAGGACTTTCCGGCCTGATCTCTTCCGCGTTGAGCCTGAGCTCTCCCGTGTAGGTGCCGTAGGGGTAGAGCCCGTTGAGCACCTTGAGCAGCGTGGATTTTCCTGCGCCGTTCTCGCCGATCAGCCCGAGCACCTCCCCGGGCCTGACGTTCAGGCAGATGTTGTCGTTGGCGAGAACACCGGGGAACTTCTTGGTGATGTTGATCGCTTCCAGAACGTAGGACACTGGCGTATCACCTGTCTTTCCTCATCGGGCGGCCGCGCCGCTCTGGTAACCGAGGCCTTGAGGTCGGGGCTCGCCTGTGCCTTTGGCAAAGGCAAGCCCCTTCCGTCATGCGCCGGGTATTCGGAGAACCCGGCTTCAGATTACTTGAAGAACTCGGCGACCTGCGCGGCGATGTCGCGGTGGTAGGCGATGCCGTTCGGGCCTTCGCCGTCCTTGGTGACGACCGGAGCGACCAGGTCGGTCCAGGCGGGCACCGTGCCGCCGCGGAAGATGGTGTCCAGGTACTCCATGGTCTTGTAGGCTTCGTCATACAGCGGCTGGGCCACGATCGCGGCCACCTTGCCGGCTTCGAGGTAGTCCAGGTTGCCCTGAGTGGCGTCCATGCCCACGATCAGCAGCTCGCCGTCGGCCTTGCCCGCCTTGGTGGCGGCGTCCGCCCAGGTGATGGGGCTGTTGCCAGTGGTGCCGAAGGCGCCGATGATGTCCGGGTTGGACTGGATGATCGACAGGTTGACCGCCGTCGCGCTGTCCACGACGCCGCCCTCAAGCTGCACGTCCAGCACCTTGATGCCCTTCAGGTCGAACTTGTCGCCCAGCGTCGCCCAGGTATCCACGAAGGACTTGGTCGCGGCGTTCTCGGTGACGTTCTTGGTGTTCTGGGTCAGCGCCACGGAGCCCGTCTTGCCCGACAGCTTCTCGGCCATCAGCTCGGCCACCTGCTTGCCGTAGAGCACCGGGTCGCACGCCATGTTGAACGCCAGGCCTTCCGGATAGGAGCCGTCTTCCTGCTGATGGCGGAAGTGCGGGATCCCCACGATCACGC
>JAEVZE010000372.1 GCA_023392395.1 Bacillota bacterium | reverse complement strand
GGTCATGATGCGGACGACCTGATCCTCCTCGCCCAGCGAGTGGGCTGCGCCCATGTCGTCGCCGCCCTTTTTGATCTCCCGCACGTAGCTTAGAAAGCCGTTCAGCGCGCCGCCCTGCGCCGCCTCGTACCGGCTGGCGTAGTCGCAGAGCAGGTCCAGGTTGGCCTGCCGCGCCTGGCCGCCCGGCATGCCGCCCGCGTAGGCGTAGGCGCCGCTCTCCCGGAGCGTAAGATCGATAAACCGCCCAAGCGGAAGCACCCTCGAAAGCGCCCGCCAGCGGTCCAGCCTGTCCTCAAAGGCGCGCAGCTTTTCGGAAAGCGGGTCGTCCGCCTGCATCCGAAGCAGCATCGCGTCCCGGAAGGAGCCGGTGGGTTGGACTTTGCGGATGTCCGCAAGGTCCGTCGAGGTAAGACCGCCCGAGGGGGCGCGCAGCGCGGCCATCAGCTCCAAATCGCGCCGCCGGTTGTCGATGGCGCGCAGTAGCGCGATCGCCAGCTCCACCTCCACCGCGGAGAAGTAGCCGCCCGCCACGTCCGCGTACACCGGAATGCCCGCTCGGGTCAGCATCGCCTCCACCGCCGGGACCAAAGACCGTGTGCGCACCAGCACCACGAAGTCCCGGTATTCCAGCGGCCGGAACACGCCCTTTCGGGCATCGTAGTACGGCGCGCCCAGGAGGCGGGCAATGCGGGAGGCGATGATCTGGCCCTCGCGCTCGCCACCTGTGTACTCCGCCTCCGCGCCGTCCGGTGCCTCAGCGTCCGGCTTTTCCAGAATGTGCAACTCGATGGGGGGATCTTCGCCCTCAAACGAAGCGCCGGGCCTCAGCCGCGCCGCGTCATCATACTCGATCTCGGCGTCCCCGCCGGTCATCACCCGTTCGAACACCCGGTTGACTAGTCCGAGCACCGCCGCCCGGGAGCGGAAGTTCTGCTTGAGCGCCACCAGCAGGCCATCCCGGCCCTGGCCAAAGCGGTGATACTTTTCCAGAAACAGCGTGGGATCGGCCTGCCGGAAGCGGTAGATGCTCTGCTTGACGTCGCCCACCATGAATAGCTTTCCAGGGGCCGCGACCGCCTTCAGGATGGCCTCCTGCACGTCGCTGACGTCCTGGTATTCGTCCACGAACACGTACTGGTAGCGGGACCTTAGTGATAGGGAAACCCGCTCGTCCTTCAGCGCCTTGAGCGCCCGGTGTTCGAGATCGGCGTAGGAAAGCGCAGATTTCTCCGCCTTGAGCGCGTCCAGTTCTTCGCCCAGCGCCGTCGCAATCGCGCCCAGCGCACGCAGCGCCGGAGCCAGCGCGCGCATGTCACTGAGGGCGTCCTCCGGCGGCATCAGCATGTCCCGGGCGTCCGCAATCTGCTTCTTGGCGGCGTCCCGGAGCGTTTTCACCTGCTCCTTGAGCGCGTCCCGCCGCTCGTTGGGGACGGCGTCCTTGGATTTTCGGATCGACGTAAAAGCCTTGGGCTTAAAGCGCGCGGCCTCGTCCGCCAGTTCCCGGTAGCCGGGGGCCGCAAGCATGGCCTCGATGGCCTCAAGGTCGCTTGACAGCGCCGCCGCGTAGGGCGCGGGACCTTCGGGGTCCTCTGTCAGGTCCAGCGCGTAGGCGGCATAGGCGCGGGCGTCCCTAAGCAGCGCCCTGGCGGCCCGGGCCAGTTCGTCAAACCAGCCCGCGCCGTCCGACAGCGGCAGCGCCTCTGAGGCGGAGGCGAGCCATTCCATGGGGTCGGGGTTTTCCAGCGAAAACCGGTACAGTTCCGACGCCAGGCCGCCTACCGCCTTGGCCGTCCGGCCGTACAAGAGCGCGTCCAGATCGCTGCCGCCCGCGGCGTACACCCGCTCCATGGCCTCGCTCAGCGCCTGCGCTTCCAGCTGCTTCAACTCCGGGTCGTCCAGGATGCGGAACATGGGATCGACGCCCGCGGATTCGAAGTGCTCCCGCAAAAGATCCGCGCAGAAGGAGTGGATCGTCGAAACCGCCGCTCGCTCCACCTTTTCCAGCTGCGGCGCGTACGATGCGTCTTCCTCCGCCCGGGCCATCAATTCCTCGGTAAGCTTCCTTCGCATGTCGGCGGCGGCGGTGCGGGAGAACGTGACGATCAGGAACTGCTCGATGTCCGCGCCCTCGCTGAGTAGCGCCAGCACGCGCTCCACCAGCACGGTGGTCTTGCCGGAGCCCGCCGCCGCGCTTAAAAGCAAGTCCTGCCCGCGGGACAGAATCGCCGCGCGCTGGTCGTCCGTCCAGTTCATGGATGCCCTCCGTTCCCTGTTCCTTTGCAAAATGCCCGCTTTCGCAGGCATTTTGTGGTCAGTATACATCCCTTTTGTGCGGGGTCAAGGGGGATCATCCCCCTTACGGGTTTCCAAAGGGCAGCGCCCTTTGGCGTTACCCCCTCAGATTCTGCCTGGGCAGCGACGACGCCAGCGCGCGCGTTTCTTCGAGCGGAACCACGCCCTCCGACGCGCCCGCCGAGCGCAGTGAGCAGGCCGCGGCGGCCACGCCATCCTCGATGGCCTGGTTCAGGGTTTCGCCATTATGCGCGCCCAGCAGCACGCCCGCGCAGAACGCGTCGCCTGCGCCCACCGTGCCCGCGATGAACCCCTTGGGCAGGAGCAGGCTGGGGATCTCCACGAGTTTGCCCGTTTCGTCGATGCCGAAGCCGCCCTCCGGCGCGTGGATCACCGCCCAGCGCCTTACGCCCAGCGCCTTGAGCTTCATCAGGACCTCCGGGATCCGGTCGATCAGCAATGCCTCGTCTTTGCCACGGAGCGGTACGCCCACGGTCTTACCGGCTTCGATCTCGTTGACGATGAAGTAGTCCGTGTACCTGAGCGCCGGCGGCACGAGGGTACGGTAGCGGTCGCCCACTTCGCTGACCACGTCCACGCTGGTCAGAATGCCGCGTGCCTGCGCGTCGTGCAGAAGCCGCGCCATCCGGGTGCCATACTCGGGGTCGGGCGCGTCCAGCGCGTGCAGGAGCAGGATATAGCCCGCGTGCAGGATCGAGCAGTTCAGCTTGTCCAGCGGCACGTCCTCTACGTCAAACTTGTCGCCCGCGCCGCCAAACACCAGAAAAGTGCGCGCCTTGGTCTCCGGCTCGTAAAGCACGTCCGTAAAGGAGGTCTGGCCCTCGCGCTTGACGTGCGTCAGGTCGATGTTTTTGTAGGCGGAGAGCTCACGAACGATCAGGTCGCCCTCGCCGTCCTGCCCGATGACGCCGACCGCCTCCACCGTGAGAGACGGGTCCAGCCGGGCCAGGTCCCGGGCCACGTTGGACACCGCGCCGCCCA
>JAEVZE010000365.1 GCA_023392395.1 Bacillota bacterium | reverse complement strand
GCCCCATTGCCCGCATGAATCGCGACTGCGTGATGACCGACAATTTCAGCGGCGCTTATGCCGCGACGGAGGCGCTCATCCGCGCGGGGCACACAAGGATCGGCGTGATCGCGGGCGATACGCAGCTTTTCATCGGCCGGGAGCGCTACGAGGGATTCCGGGCGGCGATGGAGCAAAACGGCCTCACGGTAAACCCGGCGCACGTCATCTACGGCCAGTTTGACAAGCAGATCACCTACGAGAAGGTGGTGGAGCTGTTTGACGGCGGCGACACCCCCACGGCGTTTTTCATCAGCAACAACCTGAGCGAGGCGGGCTTTCTGACCGCGGCCTATGAGAAGGGGCTGCGCATTCCGGAGGACATCGCCTTCGTGGGCTTTGACACCATCCCCGGGCAGGACGTATTCAACATGCCTTACTCGAGCCTCGAGCGCGAGGTGCTGCGGCTCGGCGAACAGGCGGCCCAATTGCTCTTCCGCCGCTTTGACTCGCCCGACCGCCCCGCCGAGAAGGTCGTCATCCTTCCGCACGTCTGCCTGCGCGGATCGGAGCGCTTTGCGCCCAAACAATAGAACTCCCCACATGATTTGACCCGTAACCCGCCATTCACTGCAGCGCATTCTGATCAAACATCAATCGACCCACCTGAATAGACGCGATGGAACCCAAGGACCAAACGCGAAGTGCCACCCGATGTTGTCCGAAATGTTACCGAAGCATCGATGCGCTCCTGAGTAGGATTTGAGGGTCCATCGATTCTTCCGGTCAATGTGGAACCGGTCCCATAAACCCTGAACCATGGCTTCCCCGGAGTCAGCCACACGACACCCCGAAATCCAACCGCGATAATTGCCTACGCTGTCCACAAGTATCGATGGCCTCTGGATTGGATGCACGAAATCGACGATTTCTTGTCGATATGGAACCGGTCCCCTAAAATCCTGTCGATTCGTTTATACCTGCGCGCGCCGCGCAGTATAAAAATAAGGAAGGGAGAATCACTATGAAGAAGACCTCGAAACTCGTCGCCCTGCTGCTTGCAACGCTTCTCGTGCTGGGCAGCACGGCAGTCGCCATGGCCGAGCCGCTGACCGTCGCGGTCAGCATGCGTTCCACCGCCAGCGAATACCACATGCAGTACGTCGCGGGCGCCCAGGCATTCGTTGACTCACTCCCGGCAGGCACCGCCCAGGTGCAGATCCTGGCCTGCGAAGGCAACGACGACAAGCAGATCAACGACATCAACGCGGTCATCGCGGCCAAGGGCGACAACATGATCCTGTTCGTCGACCCGAACAACGCGCCCAACATCACCGCCATCGCTGAAGCGTGCGAGGACGCGGGCGTCTACTGGTGCTCCGCCTGGAATACCCCCGAGGGTATCTACCCCACCAGCTACAAGTACTGGGTCAGCCACCAGGCCTGCGACGCGGTCAAGCAGGGCTATGACATTGCCGTGACGCTGTTCAACGCCCTGCCGACGCCGGGCAAGGGCAACATCTGCGTGCTCGAAGGCATGCTGGCCAACTCCGCCAACACCTACCGCATGCAGGGCCTGAAGCAGGCGCTGGCCGAATACCCGGACATCAAGGTGCTGGACGACCAGGCAGGCGACTGGGCGACCGCCAAGGGCCTCTCCATCACTGAGAACTGGCTGGCCAAGTATGACAACATCGACGGCATCTGGTCCGCGTGCGACGACATGGCGGTCGGCGTCGTGCAGGCGCTGAAGGCCAAGGGCCTCAATGGCAAGGTCAAAGTTACCGGCGTGGACGGCACCTCCGCGGCGATCGAGATGGTCGGAACCGGTGATCTGTGCTGCACCATCGCCAACAACGGCTGGATGCAGGGCGGCTACGGCGTGGCTTACGCGTACGCGGCCAAGACCGGCGTCATCGACACCGCCACGATGGATCAGAAGCACCGCATGTTCTACACCAACGGCTTCCTGGTCACCAAGGACACGCTGGCCGATTACAACAAGAATTTCGTCGAGAGCACACCCAAGTACGATTACACCAACCTGGACTTCCCGATCGCCAAGGCGATGGACATCATCACCCCGTAGTGAAACACCCCGTGCAAGCGCATAAAGTATCTTACGGATGCGTCCTGCGCTTGCATCGCCCGCCGGAGCCTGCTTACGGGCCCCGGCGGGCGATGCCCGATCAACGCATAGGGAGAGTACGATATGGAAACAGGGACTCAGGCGCACGCCTCGCGCATCGGACTAGAATTCGCGCAGGAGATGAAAAAGCAGAGCCAGCGGGAGCGCTTCGTTTCCTGGGCGCCCGTGGGCATTCTGGTTCTGCTGATCGCGCTGTTTTCCGTGACGGCGGAAGGGTTCTTCTCGCTGAAGAATCTGCAAAACCTCCTGTACCAGATGTCCATTCCGCTGGTGATGGCGATGGGCATCACGTTCATGATCCTGATGGGATCCACCGACCTTTCGGCGGAGGGTTTGGGCGGCTTCGTGGGTTCCACCGTCGCGCTGATGGTGCTCAACTCCAAAAACACGCTGGACATGGGCTTTCTGGCGATCCTGATCGCGATGGCGTCCAGCCTCCTGGTGTCCGCCGTCTCCGGTTTGATCCACATCAAAGGCAAGCTGCCGTCGTTCATGGTGTCCTACGCCGTCTCGAGCATCATGGCGGGCTTTGCGGTGCTGGCCTACATGGGCGAACCCGCGCTGATCCGCGATCCCCTCTTCGCCCTCCTCGCGCAGGGGTCGTTCTTGGGCGTTCCGTACCTCACCTTCATCGCGTTCATCGTCTTTGCGCTGTCCTACAT
>JAEVZE010000229.1 GCA_023392395.1 Bacillota bacterium | reverse complement strand
CCCCGGCGTCAGCCCCTCAAAAGCGGTTTTCAGGACGGGGTTTTCCTCCAGCTTCTTCTGGAACTCCTCGGGGATGACAAATTCCGTACTCTTTTTGAAAGGCACTTCCAGCCCAGCCTTTTCCACCTCAATGGCTTCTGAAATGTAGTCCTTCAGGACGGCCTCCTTTTCTGCGATTTCCTGAACGCCGGTGAACCGCATCTGCCGACCCGCCTGTACGTTCTCCGTTTGCTGAATGAGCAGCCCCTGCGCGTCGCGCAGCAAGGCGCCTTTGACAAACAGAATCGCGCAATATTCCTTGAATCCGTGGATCAACGCGATGTTTTTGTCTTGGAACGTGTAGCAGGGGACGCCCCACTTCAATTCCTCGGTCACAGGAAAGTCGAGCATGATCCTTCTCAAGCGCTCAAATTCTTCCCGCCATTTCGGGGCATTCAGTAGAAATTCATCCACTTTGGGGTTTGTTCTGCTGTTTTCCATCCAAAGCGCACCTCGCTTCCATTCGCCGACCGGCCGCCTGTCAGGAACCATCCTTACAGACGCCGGAAGTCTGCCTTTTGAACGTTCTATTTATAACCAAAGAGAGGGTAGGAAAATCTCACCTACCCCTTTCCGCTTATTTGTTTTTCAAAAGGCCCTTCCTTCAGAAAGAAGGCGCCTGCACGTCTCTTAAAAGTGTAATCAGCTGCATTTCAGGCGGACAATTGATGCGTAGCGGGAACTTGCTGGAACCCAGGCCGCCGGATACGACCAGCATGGAGCCTCCCTCGCGCACGAGGCCCCGGACGGTGAAAAAGCGCTGCCGGGACCGCACGCCTTCATAGCCCAGGCTGTACAGCGTCAGGCCACCCGCGCGCACCTGCCCGCCGTGGGTGTGCCCGCAAAGGATCAGGTCCGGCGGCGTCCGCCCGTTCAGGAGCTGTTCAAGCGGCGCGGGCGAGTGAGACAGCAGGATCGATATCCCCGCTTCCCGCCCTTTTTCGCCCAGGATGGATGGGTCAGGCGAGCCGTAAAAGTCCTCGTCCAGCCCGAGGATGGTCAATTCTCCGCTGGGTGCGGGAATCGTCCGGCGCTCGTTGATCAGAATCTTTATGCCCGCCCGCTCCGCAAGCTGCCGGAAATCATCCATCGAGCCGCGGAACGCGCGACGGTCGTTGTTGCCCGCCACGCCCGCCATGCCAAGCCTTGGCTTCAGCCGGGCGATCTGGCCGAACAACCGCCGCGCGTCCTCTTTCGTCTCGGCGAAGTCGCCGCCCCACAGGATCACGTCGGGCGAGATGCCTTCGATCTGGTCGATCAGCCGCCGCTGCGCCGCCTCCGGGAACGTGTACCCCGCATGCACGTCAGAGACGAACAAGATGCGCAGCCCCGATAGGCCTTCCGGCAGGCGATCAAAGCCCAGCGACAGACGCTCGACTTTTGCGCCGCCCTCCGGCAGGCCGCGGAACCATACGTGCTCCGGGATCACTTAAGCACCTCGTCCAGCCGCTTTTGAAGCGGCGCGCTGCCCCTTGCCTCGGTCAACAGGCTCTCGTAAAAGTCCCGCGCCGCCTTCGCCCGGGGCCGCGCCATCTCCGCGCCCTCCGGGGTGTAGAAGCCGTCGTACAGCCGGGACAGCTTGATCACATATTCGTTCAGGAAGCTGGGCGCGTCCTCATGCCCGTCCAGGGGGTCGCCGAAGTCGTCCACACTGTAGAGCGGCTTGCCCACGATGCCCTGATACAGACGCGACCGGGCGACGCCCATCGCGCCGGTGACGTCCAGCTTGTCGGCGTCGTAGAGAATCTTCGCCTCGATGGTCCCCGGCCGGTTTCGGCCGCGGAAGCGGTGGGCACGCACCGCATCGGAAACCCGCTGCGCCCGCGCCTCGTCCCAGCCGATCTCCGTCAGGCACGCGCGCGCCATGTCCGCGCCGACCTCGGCGTGGCTGACCGATGGGTCCCTGTACTGCGCCGCCCGGCCGATGTCGTGCAAAAGGCACGCGGCCACCAGAACGTCCAGGTCCGCCTCCGGGTGGGATGGGGCGATTTCCAGCGCCGTGCGCAGCACGCGGTACACGTGCTGCCCGTCGTGGGCGCTGTCCTGCATATGGGAGAGCATGATCTGCTCCAACTGTTCGTATTGCGCTCGCGTCATGGGGCCACCTCCGCTGCCAGTATAGGCAAGGCTGTGCCAACTGTCAAGACAGACCGTTGGAGAACCCTTTCGCTCCTTCCTTTCGTTTCCGGGAACCCGCGCGCCGGAAACGCGTTTCTCCTGCCAGTGCGCAACTGGCTGGAGAAACATTTCCTTAAGTCAGTGAGCCGCCCGGAAATTCCAAAGTATTTCAGGCTCACGAAGATCTTCCCTTCGCATTGAAAATCCGCTTGCGGATTTTCAATGCCTGAAGTTTTAACCTCCTCTTCGCCGCCGTGCGGACTTCGGCATGGTATAATGCCGGATAAATATGCACAAAGGGGTGAGCGTATGCGGCGGGAGCTGTGGGCGAAGGCGTTTACCGGCACGCTGCCGGTGCTGTTCGGCTATGTGCCGCTGGGCATGGCGTTCGGGTTCATGATGTCGGCGGCAGGCTACGCGCCCTACGTGTCGTTTTCGATGAGCGCGTTCATGTACGCGGGTTCCGCGCAGTACCTGGCGGTGACGATGTTTGCCGAAAACGCGTCGCTGATCACGATGTTCGCGATGGTATTCTTTTTGAACATCCGGCAGATGGTCTACGGGCTTTCGCTGCTGGAATTGTACCGTGACGCGGGCGCGTACAAGCCCTACCTGATCTTTGCGCTGACCGACGAAGCCTATGCGCTGCTGGTGGGCGTGGAACTGCCCAAGGGAGAGGCGAGAAGGCCGTATCTCCTGTTGATCACCGCGCTGTGCCAGAGCTACTGGGTGGCGGGCACGGTGCTGGGCGCGCTGGCGGGGGCGTTCATCCACATCAATACAAAGGGCATGGACTTCATGCTGACGGCGCTGTTCCTGGTGCTGGCGATTGACCTATTGAAAAAATATAAAACCTGGGAGCCCTTTGCGCTGGGCGCGCTGGCGGGCATCCTGGCGCTTGCGGTCGGCGGCCAGGCGCTGATGATGCCGGTGGCGCTCCTCATCATTCTTGCGGCGCTGATCCTGTTTCGCGGGTTCTTTGAGGCGAAACTGCAAACGAAAGCGGGGGCGAAGGCATGACGCACGGATTGAGGCTGGCCCTGGCCATCGCGCTGATGGCGCTGGCGACGGCGCTGACCCGCTTCCTCCCCTTCTGGGTGTTTGGCCATGGTCGGAAGCCACCGAAGGCCATCGAATACCTGGGCCGCGCGCTGCCGCCGGCGATGCTGACGCTGCTCGTGGTCTACTGCCTCAGGGCGATGAACTTCACCTCGCCTCCGTTCGGCCTTTCGGAGCTCCTCGCCTGCGGCGTGGTGGCGGGGCTGCACGTGTGGCGTGGCAACGCGCTCGTGTCCATCTTCGGCGGTACGGTGGTCTACATGCTGCTGGTGCAATTCGCGTTTGCATAACGCGCAGAATCAAAGACGGGGTCTTCGTCCTTTCGACTCGTTTCCGGCGACCCGCGCGCCGGAAACGTGTTACAGCCACCAGTGCAAA
>JAEVZE010000136.1 GCA_023392395.1 Bacillota bacterium | reverse complement strand
TCTCATCCTGCGAAATGCGGGAATTCACCGCGACTTCTTTCTCCATGCGGCGTTCGTAGTAAAACTGCCTGATCCACTTGCCGATGCCGGGGAGATCGTAGAGGAACTTCCTGAAGCGGCTCACAGCCAAAGAGACGGCCCCCTCATCCAGCAAATCAAAGCGCGGTTGTGCGGCGCGGTTTTTACGCGCGCCGGAATCTTGGCAGACACGCCATATAAGTAACCAATATGTAGTGTAACAAGATATTTGTGGAAAATCAAGCCAACTGTGGCGACAAATTGTGCGCATACGCAGGCGAATGGGGGCGGGCGGCGTAGAAATTTTACTCGCCGGTTGAAATCGTTTTAACGGTGCATTTGCGTTGATCTGTTATACTGTCTTTGTATAAGAGAATAGATAGACTACCGGCAAGGAGTAGGCACCCATGCGCAAGACAAAGATCGTATGCACCATCGGTCCCGCCTCGGAAGACAAGGAAACGCTGCGCCAGATGATCCTGGCGGGCATGAACGTGGCGCGGCTGAACTTTTCCCACGGCAGCCATGAGGAGCACAAAGCCCGCGTGGACCGGCTCAAGGAACTCCGGGAGGAGATGAATGCCCCGCTGGCCATCATGCTGGATACAAGGGGGCCGGAGATCCGCATCGGACGCTTCAAGGACGGCGGCATCACGCTGAAGGAGGGCGACTTCTTTACCCTGACCACGCGTCTGCGCGAAGGGGATCAGGACGGCGCCTATATCAACCACGAGAAGCTGCCCCTGTATGTGAAGCCTGGAAATTCCATCATGCTGGACGACGGCCTGATCGGCCTCACGGTGGTGAGCGTCGACGGCGAGAACATCGTCTGCCGGGTTCTGAACGGCGGCCCGCTCTCCAACAACAAAAGCGTCAACCTGCCCGGCATTGACATCGACATGCCCTACCTGTCCGAACAGGACCGTTCGGACATCGTTTTCGCGGTGGAGAACGAACTGGACTACATCGCGCTGTCCTTCGTGCGCTCTGCGCAGGACGTGATGGACGTGAAAAGGCTCCTGGCGCAACTGGGCGAATCTGGCATCGAGCTGATCGCGAAAATTGAAAACCGTTCCGGCATCGCGCACATTGACGAGATCATCAGGCTTTCGGCCGGCATCATGGTGGCGCGGGGCGACATGGGCGTGGAAATTCCGTTTGAAGAATTGCCGCACCTGCAGAAGCAACTGATCACCAAGTGCTACAGCGCGGGCAAGCGGGTCATCACCGCCACCCAGATGCTGGAGTCCATGGTCCGGAACGCCCGCCCCACCCGTGCCGAGATCACCGACGTGGCCAACGCCATCTACGACGGCACCAGCGCGCTGATGCTTTCCGGCGAGACCGCAAACGGCAAGTATCCGGTGGAGACCATCCGCACCATGGTCAAAATCGCCGAGCGTACCGAGGAATTCATCGACTATAAGGCGCTGTTCAACGCGGTGGAACCGCGGCTGGACAAGAGTGTCATCAACGCTATTTCCCACGCCACCTGCACCACCGCCCACGACCTGGGCGCGGCGGCCATCGTGACGGTCACGCGGACCGGTTCCACCGCGCGCATGGTGTCCCGCTTCCGCCCGGCCACGCCGATCGTCGCCATCACGCCCAACCCGCGCACCTTCCGGCAGCTGGCGCTGTCCTGGGGCGTGACGCCGCTGATGAACGACTACAAATCCTCCAGCCGCGAGCTGTTCGCGGACGCGGCGAAGAAGGTGCAGGAGGCTGAACTGGCCCACGACGGCGACATCATCGTAGTCACCGGCTCGTCCGACCGGGTGGGGGAGATCACCAACACGCTGCAAATCCACGTGCTGGGCACCGCGCTGGTGCGCGGCGCGGGCAACGGCTTTGCGCCCGTCACGGCGCGGCTGTGCATCGTGAACAGCCCGGACGACCTGAAGGACTTCCACGACGGCGACATCCTGGTCATTGACCGCACCACCAGTGCCGTGCTGCACGAAATGCGAAGAGCCTCCGCCGTGGTGACCGAGGAGGACATGGCGGATTCTGGCGCGGCTTCCGCCTGCCTGGCGCTGGACCTGCCGCTGATTGCGGGCGCGGAAAAGGCGACGCAGTTGCTAAAGACCGGGTGCTTGGCCACCATCGATGCCAAGAACGGCGTGGTGTACAACGGCGACAGCACCCACTGCAGCGGAAAATAGCTTGCCTTGAAAAAGACTCCCGGCAAACCCGAAAAGATTAGTCCCCCGGCTGTTCCGCGCGATGCGGGGCCGGGGGATGTTTGTGCACGAGGGCGGAGGGCGGTCATTCCCGGCCGACGTCGCCCACGCCGTCTTTGACTGTTTCACACTTTTCTACCTGACAAAGCCTAGAACCGCATCATCTTTTTGATGAGCCCTCTGACCGGGCGGTAGAAGAAGGGTTCCAGCGCCTTGGAAACCACTCTGAGTTCCCTGCGGATTTCGATCTTCTGCGGGCAATGGCTTTCGCACTTGCCGCAGCCGATGCACCGGGAGGCGTTATGGGCCTCCTTTTTCATGCTGGTCTGCATCAGGTAGTCTCGGAAGGCGGTCATGCGCCCTGCGGTGGCGCGGGTGTTGTAGCAGGAGAAGCAGTTGGGAATGTCCACCCCCGCGGGGCACGGCATGCAGTAATTGCAGCCGGTGCAGGGGATCAGCTGTTTTTCCAGCAGGATGTCCCGCACCTTTTCAAACAGATTTAGATCGCCTTCCGAAAAGCTGCCCGGCAGCGCGTCGGAGGCGACGCGGATGTTCTCCTCGATCATAGCCAACGAATTCATGCCGGACAGCACGGTGGTCACTCCGGGGAAGTTGTACACCCAGCGGAACGCCCACTCGGCAGGCGACCGCCCTGCGTTGGCCGCGTTGAACAGCGCCCGAACTTCTGCGGGCAGCTTTTGCGCCAGCCGCCCTCCGCGAAGCGGCTCCATGATCATTACCGGCAGCCCCTTCGACGCGGCGTATTCGAGGCCGCTGCGCCCCGCCTGGTTGTGCTCGTCCAGATAGTTGAACTGGATCATGCAGAAGTCCCAGCCGAAGGCGTCGACGATCTCGGGGAACCCCGACCGGCCGCCGTGGTAGGAAAAACCGATGTTCCGGATCTGCCCCCGCGCCTTCTTGTCCTCAAGCCACGTTTCAAAGCCCAGTGCGCGCAGCCGCTCAAAGCCCGTGAGGTCACTCAGCATGTGGAGCAGGTAGTAGTCTATGTAGTCTGTCTTCAGGCGCTCGCACTGGGTGTGAAAGATCCGGTCAAAGTCCTCATACTTCTTGACGAGGTAGGGCGGCATCTTGGTGGCGATCTTCACGCGCTCGCGGTAGCCGCCCTGGAGCGCCTTGCCCAGCGCAGCCTCGCTGCCGGGGTAGATGTACGCGGTATCGAAGTAGTTGACGCCGTGCTCGATGGCGTAGACGACCTGCCGCTTCGTCTCCTCAAAGTCGCTGGGAAAGCGCATGCAGCCAAAGGCAAGCTGGGACAGCTGATCGCCGTTTTTAGGGTTGGCGCGGTAGTTCATAACCGTTTCCTTTCTGTGCCGAAGCGCGAAAGCGACCGTGCTCATGACATACACGATTATAGCGGATCGGGCGGGATTTATCAATGCAGGTTCCTGCGCGCTTTTACGCCAGCATACGACGTTAAATCCCAAGCTGAACGTCCGGTTTTGTTTGCACAAGGGGGAAAAGGGTATATTGATGGCATCGAACCCATTTGAATGCATGAAGGAGCGAGACATATGGCAGTCAATGCTTATTTGAATTTCAACGGCAATGCCCTGGAGGCGGTGGATTTCTACGCGGACGCGTTTCAGGTCGAGAAGCAGAAGGTACTGCGCTTTGGCGACATGCCATCTGACCCCGATTTCCCGCTGACGGAAGGATCGAAACAGCGGTTGATGCATACCTTCCTCAACATCGCCGGGAGCCAGGTGATGTTCTCTGATTTTCCCGAGGGCATGCCCTTCACCGTGGGCAACAATGTAAGCCTGGTGGTCGGCTTCAAGGACCAGGGGGCGCTGAAGGCCGCCTTTGAGAAGCTGATAGTGGGCGGCGAGATTCGTATGGAGCTTCAGGAGACCTTCTGGAGCAAGTGCTACGGCTACGTAGTCGACAAGTTCGGGGTCGGCTGGCAGCTGAGCTTGGAGAACTGAAGAGTGAGGCGCGGGCGATGAGATTCATCGCTCGCGCCATTTTTATCCCATTCGGACGGCGGTGCCCGTAGGCAAGGAAAGGATGCGATAATCATGAAAGACCCAAATTCGTACGCCATCGTGCCCCACCTGTGGTTTGACAAGCAAGCCAAGGAAGCGGCCCTGTTCTATATCGGTATATTTGAGAACTCCAGATTGACCGGCTCGAATGTCTTTGAGGACACGCCCTCCGGCGACGCGGAGTCCGTCCATTTCGAGTTGGCCGGGCAGCCGTTTGAGGCGATCAGTGCCGGCCCCGAGTTCCAGCTCAACCCCTCGATCTCCCTGATGGTGGCGTGCGCGACACCGGAAGAGGTGGATGCCAAGTGGCATGCGCTCGCGGAGGGCGGGGTTGCGCTGATGGAGTTGGGCGAATACCCGTTCAGCCGCCGCTACGGATGGATTCAGGACCGGTACGGCCTGTCCTGGCAGCTGATGCTGGTGGATGGGGAGCAGCCCGCGCAGAAGATCACGCCCAACCTGCTGTTCGCAGGCCCGGCCTGCGGAAAGGCGGAGGACGCGGTACGGTATTACGCCGAAGTATTCCCGGATTCCCAGGTCGGCTTGATCAGCCGCTATGCCGAAGGTGAAGCCGCTTTGCCCCAGGCGAAGGTGAATTATGTTGGCTTCAAGCTCCGCGGGCAGGACTTTTCCGCGATGGATCATGGGTATGGCGCGGATTTTACCTTCAACGAGGCGTTTTCGCTGATGATCTACTGCAAAGACCAGGCAGAGATCGACTACTACTGGGACAAGCTGTCCGCCGTGCCCGAAGCGGAGGCGTGCGGATGGGTCAAGGACAAGTTCGGCGTGTCCTGGCAGATCGTGCCGGAGATATTGGGAGATTTGATCGGCTCCGGCGACGAGGAGCAGGCGCAGCGGGTGGTTCAGGCGTTTTTGAAGATGAAGAAGTTTGACATCGAGGCCTTGAAACGGGCTTACGAAGGTAAATAGGCACCGCTCGGTGCCAAGGAGGTTTCTATGGAACAAAAGGCAAATATCCGCTCGGTTTTTATCAACCTGCCCATTCTGGATGTGGGGCGGGCCAGGGCGTTCTGGTCGAAGCTGGGCTTTGGATTCAATGAGCGGTTCTCCGATGACAAGGCGCTGTGCCTGGTCTTGAAGGAGGACAGTATTTACGCCATGCTGATCACGCGCGACTACTATCAGACATTCACCAACCGGCCGGTGGCGGACGGATCGTCCACCCAGGTGCTGCTGGCCATCGACGTGGGCAGCCGGGAGCGGGTGGACGAGATCGTGAAGATCGCCCTGGAGAACGGGGCTTCGAGCTATCTGAAGCCGTCCGACTACGGCTGGATGTACTACGATCGATTCGCCGACCCCGACGGGCATCAGTGGGAGGTCATGTTCGCGGACGAGAAGCTCCTCCCCAAGGAGTAGAAGCGTATGGAAAAGAATGATGTCCACCGTCCCGACATTGGGGTCTTGCCTGATGGAATCCCTCAGCCAGCGCTGAGAGCGCTGGTTGAGGAAGGCATTGGCTCGCTGAGGCAGTTAACCGAACATAGGGCGCGTGATCTTATGAAGCTGCACGGCGTCGGGCCGAAGGCGATCCGAATCCTTGAACAGGCGCTGCAGGCGGCAGGTATGGATTTTGCAGACGCGCCAATGGCAAGCGTAGGAGAATCCGGTGACAATGGCGGCGGTTAAAATACGACGGTTTTAAAAACGCCCGCAGGGGCAGGAGGAAAAACTCTATGAGTTTCCAGAGCATTACCGTCCGGACGGTGGTCAACCGGCCCGTCAAGGACGTTTGGAAGAAATGGACGGTGCCGGAGGACATCATGGAATGGAACAGCGCCTCCGACGACTGGTACGCGCCGTCCGCGGTGAACGACCTCCGGGAGGGCGGCGAATTTCACTACCAAATGGCTGCGCGCGACGGCAGCTTCGGCTTTGACTTTGGCGGGATCTACGACGAAGTGATCCCGGAAGAGCGCATTGCCTACACGCTGGGGGACGGCAGGAAGGTTCGCGTGACATTCGCTCCCGCGGACGGGGGCGTAGAGGTCACGGAAGTCTTCGACGCCGAAACCGAGAATTCGTTGGAATTGCAGCGCGCCGGATGGCAGGCGATCCTGAACCATTTCAAACGGCATGCCGAATCCACCTGACGTGTGGCAGGTGCCATGACCATTTGAACCGTTCAAAAATATTGACACATTCCGGACAATGTGATATGCTTTGTCCAAACAAAGGGGCTGACGAGACATCGGCTCCTTTGTCGCACGCGGACCAACGGGCGGCAGCCGGGCGGCGGAAACCGAATGGAGCGCGCCTCGACCACGACTGGTTTTGGCCGGCTGTTCTGGCGCGGCGTTTGGAGCCGGGGCGATTGAGCGGTCCGGCAGAGACCGGATGGGCGCGAGACGGCCCGCATATGAAAAGCACACGAACGATAGGGAGGGAAACCCCATGCAAAAAATTTCGACGGACGCCGCCCCCAAGGCGGTCGGTCCCTATTCCCAGGGCATGCGCCTGAAGGATCTCGTCTTCACCAGCGGACAGATTCCGCTGGACCCCGCCACCGGGCTCATGCTCAGCGGTTCCATCGAAGCGCAGGCCGAGCAGTCCTGCCTCAACGTCCAGGCAGTGCTGGAAGCGGCCGGATCTTCTCTGGAGCGGGTCGTCAAGACCACCTGCTTTCTGAACGACATGGCGGACTTCCAGAAGTTCAACCAGGTGTACGAGCGCTTCTTTGTCAGTTGCCCGGCGCGCTCATGCGTCGCGGTCAAGGCGTTGCCCAAGGGCGCGCTGTGCGAGATCGAAGCCATCGCGCTGATTGGAGAAGAATAGACCCGGCAAGTCCTTAGCCGGACCTGCAACAGGATTCCTCCGGCATCCAGGCCTCCACACAACGTATTCCATGAAAAATCCCCGACCGCTCCTATGGCGTTCGGGGATTTTCCTTTTTGGGCGCGTTCCGCCGAAAACCGGGCGCGCTTGGCGGCTGTTCCGGAAGCGGAACCAGCCTGGGCTTCAGGCGGTCTTCCGGGGGGCCGTGGTGGGAAGGGGCTTCAGCCCTCCAGGCCGATGGAGCGCGGCGATGCGCTTGGCGCGTCTTCCACGCGCAAGGTGAAGTGGGCAACCTGCTTTTTCATGAATTCCGCCTGGGACAACAGCTCTTCGCTGGCGGCCGAGTTTTGCTCAGATGTTGCGGAGTTGGATTGCATGACGCCGGTGATCCGGTTGATGCCCTGGCCCATCTGCTGGATGGCGAGAACCTGCTGCGCGCAGGCATCCGCGATGTCGTTCACCAGCGCTGCCGTCCCGGACACACCGCCCACGATGGCGCTGAGCATGTCGGCGGTCGCGTCGGCGATCCGGGTACCCTTTTCCACCTCTTTGATGGACTGGCCGATGGACGACGTAGTCTCCTTCGCGGCTTCCGCCGAGCGCGCGGCGAGGTTTCGGACTTCTTCCGCAACCACCGCGAAGCCCTTGCCGTGTTCGCCGGCGCGCGCGGCGTCAACAGCCGCGTTGAGGGCCAGAATGTTGGTCTGGAACGCGATGTCGTCGATGACCTTGATGATCTTGCCGATGTCCTGGGAAGCCTTGTTGATCTCGGCCATGGCCTGGAGCATCGCCCGCATCTGCACGTTGCCTTCCTCGGCCTTAGTCAGCGCGGTGCGGGACAGATCGTTGGCCTGGCTCGCCCGGTCGGCGTTCTGGGTTGTCTGGGCGGAAATCTGCTCCAGCGAGGAGGAGAATTCCGCGACGGCGCTCGCCTGCTGGGTGGCGCCCGAGGCCAGCGCGACGCTGGACATGGAAACCTGCCTTGCGCCTTCGGTGATCTGCTCGGAGGCCGTATCGATGCTGCCGATCATATCGTTCAGGTTGTAGGACATCTGCAGGAATGCATCGGACAGTTCGCCGATTTCATTGCCCGACTGGATGGAGAGGTTCACGTTCAGGTCGCCGGAAGCGATCTGCTTGGCGGTATCTAGCAGTTTTCCCAGCGGCCGGCTGATGGCCTGGCGGGTGTAGAGGGACAGAATCAGCGCCAGCAGTGCGAGCGCAGCCGCCCCGAAGAGACAGGAGACGACGATCATCTGGTTGGTGACCGCCTGCGTTTCGGCCTGGGGGTTTCCTCCGAACAGGATGCCGATGACATTCTCCGCGGTGTCCTTGAGCGGCAGGTAGTACACGATGTACGGCATGCCTTCGATGGTGATGTTCCCGGAAAAACTCTCGCCGCGTTTTAGGACCCTGTCGACGACAGAACTGCTGGCCTGGGTTCCGATGACCCGCTGACCATCCTTGGTGATGGTGGTGTTGATTCGGGTATCGCCCAGGAAGATGGTGACGTCATCGCCCAGCATATCCTTGACGCCGTCGACAATTTTTTCCTTGTCGAGCGCGTACCCCAGAACCAGAGAGCCGATCACGGTTCCGCTGGCCTTCACCGGGACGATGGAGACCGCTGAAAGGCGGGAAGCGATTTCTGCGTCCAGAAGCGTGGATTCAGTGCCGCTCTGCGCGCCGGAAAGGGCAGCCTGTGCCGCGGTACCCGAAAGCGAGGTGGATTCCATGGTGCTGTACAGCGTTTCACCGGCTTTGTTGGCCACGATGATGAAATCAGCCTGCGAGTTTTGGACGGCGGACGCGAGGATGCTCTGGATCATGCCGGTGTCCTTGGAGAAGACCGCCTGCGTGAGGTTGGCGTTGTCCGAGATGGTCCTTGCGTAGTGTAGCGAGCTTTCCCCAAGTTCCTGAATTTTGCGTTCGAGCAGCTTTGCGCTGCTCTGGGCCTGGGAGATGCTTTCACTCTGGGTATAGTTCGAGATGATGAGCACCACCATGCTCAGCAGGGATCCGATTGCGAGAAACCCGCAGATCAGCAGAATCAACAGAAGCCTGCGGCTCAGTTTATGCCGTCGTCTGGTCATTTCATGAACCTCCTTTGAGTTATCATCAGATGTTGCCGCTTTTGTCAACTGGGGCGCAGTGCGCATGTCCTTCATTTCGGCGCATAACAAGCACGCTGGCCTTGTCGACTGGCTTTATTCGAAGAGTATCACAGCATTTATATCAAGTGCAGGGCACAAAATGCATCGAAAGGGAATGGAATGCACTTTGTTCTGTGATAAGGTTGCAGGCAGGGGAACGAGCGCTCAGCTTTAGGTGGCTGTGTGTGCGGCCCTTAACAAAACACACTCCGCAGTGCGGCCATGGGAATGCTTACTATAGTCTACTTCGTCCGTTCTGCCCAATGTTTTAGCCCCGGCAGACCGAAATCATCGGAAAAATCCGTCAAAAAATTGATCGTTGGGTGAATTAATCCACGCGTATGCGAGGTTTTTGGCGATTGAAGGCGATTTTGCAGGAAATACAGTCATAATGCATGGCTGGCGAGCGCTATTGCCGCGCGCTCGCCAGCTATGGTTTGGCGTCTTACCGGATGGGGCAGGCTCCGCTGGCGCAGTCGTCGTCTTCGGTGTCCAGCGATTCGCCGATGTTCTCAAACTGGATCAGGAATTGGGGGTCGAAGGGCTGGTTCACCTGGCGCAGCGCCTCGTACTGCTCCTTTGTGATGGCTTCGTAAGGGGCCAGCTGATAGGTGCCGCCGTCGTGCGCCAGGAAGGACACGCCCACGAAGTCGTCCCACACGCGCTGGATGGCGCGCTCCACGTCCGCCCACTCCTCCGGCTTTACGGTGATGGTGTTGGAGGAATTGTGTTGGGTGTAGTGCTTCTGGAACTGGATGTAGTGCTCCAGCTGTTTGAGCGCGGGGACATCTCCCTTGGTCACCGTCGCCCCGGAGGCCACCGGGAAGTCGATCACCAGCGTGCGCGCGTTCTCGATGGCGTTTCCGGGGGTACCGATCTCCGGCTGTAACTTCCAGCCCAGCGCCAGCGCCGCCTTGGCAAGCGCGTCGTCGGAGGAGATGCGGATGCGCCGGATGAAGTAGGGCGCGTGGGCGTAGTGGAGCCCCGGCGACACGCCGCCCGCCACCAGCGACAGCGTGCCCTCAGGCTTGATGGTGGTGGTGAGCAGCGGCGCGGGGATGCGCAGCGCGTAAGCATACTGCGCCGCCGCGTCCCGGGCCGCCTGGGACAGCGCCTCCAGCGTCTGATCCTGCTCATCCTCGCTCATGCCGGCGAAGGCGTCCTGTACGCCGGTCATGCTGCAGCCGGTGAGCCGGTCGCGCTTGTGCTTTTCGTTCCATTCAGGCAGCTCCAGGTCGATCAGCGTCATGCGAAGGCCCGCCCGCGCCGACAACGCCTGGGCGTGCTTTGCGTTGTCCAGATCGAAGCCGGTTTCATCCCGGAAGGCGCACAGGTTGACGGTGGTCAGGTTGCACTGCTGCTTGGAGTCCAGCAGAATCTCACCGCAGGGGTTGACGCCCTCCACGTTTTCGCGGCGCTTCCTGGCGGCTTCCAGGTTGACGAAGCCGGGCTCGCCGTCCAGCTGGATCATCAAAAAGATCAGATGCAGCATGTCCTCGGAGGGCTTTTCCTGAAGCGCCATCGAGTTGTTGGACAGCCGCCTGTGGCCGATGTTGGGCCGGCCGTAGTGGAACGGCTCGGCGCCGTTTACTTCCTCGTCGATAGACTTCTGCGACAGGTTTTCAAACCACGAGGGCGGCTGAATGCCCATCTTTTTCAGCTGGCTGGAAACCGCCTCGTGCTGCTCAAAGTGGTGCTCGCTCCAGAAGCCGTTGATGCCGTACTTCGCGAACAGGCACTCGAGATCGGCCGGATCGAACAGGAAGATTTCCGCGGTTCTGCGAACGCCGCCCGACACCACGTTGTTGCCGATCAGGTTGCCGATGTCCAGAATGTGGATGGGCCGCACATGGCCGTAGCCTTTCGCGTCGGTCTCAATGGGATTCAGGCTCGGATCGATCCGGTTTTTCAAGACCGCATCGATGCCTGCGAACATCTCCCGGAGCGGCTCGGGGCCGGACGCGGTGCCGCCGAAGGTTTTAAGGCGCTCGCCCTTGGGCCGGATGGAGTTGAACGATACCTTGATGGTGTGGACGTGCTCGTACCGGCGCTCGGTGAGCAGAGCAAGGTATTCCTTCAGCGCGTCCCGCCAGCCTTCCTTGCTGTCTCCGACGTAGATTTTGGCGAACCCGTTTTCCAGTTGCCTCAGGTCTGTGTGCTCCAAACGGTAGTCCACCGGCACTGGGTTGTACTCCGACAGGATCAGCCGCGTGTTGACGCGGATGGGTGCGAGCCCCGCGGACATCCCCGGCGTGCACTTGAAGCCCACACCGCTGCCCAGCATCAGAAGGTAGAACAGCTCGCACAGGTCGTCCCACGATTTAATGTTGGTGAAGCTGCAGTTGTAGTTGGCCATCGGATAGGCCTCCGCCACCGGCGTTCCACCCACCCACAGCGTGCGCCCGGACGGGAACTGGCGCAGGTTGAAGATGGCGTCAAACAGCGCCTCGGCCTCCTGCTGAAGCCAGTCCTGGGGGATGGGCAGGCCAATCTTGGCGCGGTGCCGCCTGTCCAGCCCCACATTGTATTCGACCGCGCGGGCGATCGTCTCCTTCCACGTCTCCCGCCGCCCGAGGCGCGGCAGGAAGCGCGCGTAGGTGCGGTAGAAGGTGAACTGGCCCAGCGGGGTCATGTGCGCGGGATGATCGGGGTACTTTTGCAGGAATTCGGTCGTCAACAGATTCAATTTCTGTTCCTCCATCTGCGGCGGGATGAGCCGCCGCCTTTTGTGCCTTGGGGATGATTTTATAGTTTGCGCATGAAAAGCCGGCGGGAAAAATGCCATGTCATGGACGATGGCCGTTGCCCGCCTTCAAAAAAAGCGCGGTAAGGATCATTATAAACGCAGACGCGTTAAATCAACCAGTAGTATGTTCGGATGCGTTTTTCACGATTCTACCACTAAATGTAGTATTTGCAAGCATTTGCCTCGCTGGGCGGCCGCGCCTTGCCAAATGTTAAAAATACTTGATGCCGTCGGCAGTTAAAAGAGACGAGGGAAAGGGCTGGTTGCGGGATGGCTCGTCTCTCCCGCCCGATCTATCGCCGTGCGCCTTTGCGCCCACGGCGCCCGGCGTGTGAAACGCGGGGGATTTGGGTAGATATATCTCGTGAAAACGACTGTTAGGGGAGGCAATTTCATGAGCGAAATCTTTCAGGGACTGCCCAAGGTGGCCTACGCGGGCCCGAAATCGAAGGACCCGTTGACCTTCAAATTCTACGACCCCGACCGCGTGATCCTGGGCAAGCCCATGCGGGATCATCTGCCCTTTGCGATGGCTTGGTGGCACAACCTGACCGCGCAAGGCGCGGACATGTTCGGCGCGGGCACGACCGATAAGCGCTTCGGCGCGACGCCGGGTACCATGGAGCATGCCCGGACCAAGGTGGACGCGGGGTTTGAATTCATGCAGAAGCTGGGCATCCGCTACTTCTGCTTCCACGACCTGGACCTGGTGCCTGAAGCGGATACGCTGGAGGAGACCAACCGCCGCCTGGACGAGATCTCAGACTACATTCTGGAGAAGATGCGGGCGACCGGCATCAAGTGCCTGTGGGGTACGTCCAATTTGTTCTCAAATCCCCGCTATGCCAATGGCGCGGGCTCCTCAAACAGCTTGGACGTGTACCTGCACGCCGCCGCGCAGATCAAAAAGGCCCTTGACGTGACCGTGAAGCTGGGCGGCACTGGCTACGTGTTCTGGGGTGGGCGCGAAGGCTACGAAACACTGCTTAATACCGACATGCTCTTTGAACAGCAGAACATTGCGTCGCTCATGCGCATGGCGGTGGACTACGGACGCTCCATCGGCTTCACCGGCACCTTCCTGATCGAGCCCAAGCCCAAGGAGCCGATGAAACACCAGTACGACTTCGACGCCGCCACGGCCATCGGCTTCCTAAGGCAGTATGGACTCGACAAGGACTTCAAGCTGAACATCGAGGCCAACCATGCGACGCTGGCGGGCCACACCTTCCAGCACGACCTGAGGGTGGCGGCCATCCATGGCATGCTGGGTTCCATCGACGCCAACCAGGGCGACGAGCTGCTGGGCTGGGACACCGACTAGTTCCCCTCGAACGTGTACGACACCACCCTGTGCATGTTTGAGGTGCTGAAGGCGGGCGGACTGCCGGGCGGCTTCAACTTTGACGCCAAGACGCGCCGCCCCAGCTACACTTACGAGGACATGTTCATGGCCTTCATCCTGGGCATGGACAGCTTTGCGCTTGGGCTGATCAAGGCGGCGGAGCTGATTGAGGACGGCCGGATCGACGGGTTCGTGAACGAGCGCTACAAGAGCTTTGGCACTCCGCTGGGGCAGAAGATCCGCGCCGGGCAGGCGACGCTTGCCGAACTCTCCGATCTTGCCGTGCAAAACGGCGCGGCGGGTCAGCCCGGCAGCGGACGGCAGGAGTGGCTGGAGGGCATCGTCAACACCATCCTGTTTCGAGGATAGCGCATAAAACAATTAAGGGCTGGCCGGAGGCGATTGGTTCGCCTCTAGCCAGCCCTTTGAGCAAACATTTTATCCCTTGTGCGGGGTCAGGGGGGATCATCTCCCTTGCGGGGGTACGGGGGCGGAGCCCCCGGCGTCTCCTTGCGTCAACCCGACACCGGGCCGCCCCAGTAGGCGGTCACGCGCATGCCGGGCAGCAGGCCCTCCGGAATCGTCTGCATGGACAGCGATACCTGATACTTGGTGGTGTCCAGCACCGTCAGGCCCAGCGGGTGGAGTTCCTTGACCGCCGCTGGGACGACCGCGTTCAGCGCGTCCACCTTGACCTGCACCGTGTCGCCTGGCTTGAGCGATGAAATGTCCAGCTCGTCCACGTCCACCAGGAACTCGAGGTCGCTCAGCGGCTCCACGGTCAGAAGAAGCTGGTCCTTCTCCACGTCCTGCCCGCTTTTCGCGTAGATCTGGGAGATCACGCTGTCCGCGTCCGCGACCGCCTGGGTTTTGGCGGGCTGGGTGTATACGGTGTTCTCCGCGTCCAGCGTGAACAGTACATCGCCCCGCTTGATGCTCTGGCCTTCGGTCACGTTGATCCCCGCGATCACGCCGTCCGCCGTCACCGGAACGAGCGCCGCGCGCTCGATTTCGCCGTCGCCCACCCGGTCGCCGGAACGATACGCGCCGTCGGTGCCCCGGTAGAGCTTCACGT
>JAEVZE010000135.1 GCA_023392395.1 Bacillota bacterium | reverse complement strand
ACGTACCGGCGCACAGGTGCTGGCGGCGGAGGAGGCGTAGCAGGGCATTGAAATCCCCTCCGGGCCTTTCAACGCGTGGAAGGTAGGCTGCGCAAGCCTGAAATTCTCAGGAATTTCCGGGCGGCTTGCTGACCGAAGGAGAATTTTCGCCACCAGTCCTCGAACTGATGGCGAAAATACGTTCCCGGCGCGCTTGTCGCCGGGAACGATTGAAGGTACGAGGGGATGACCGTCAATGATTCCGACTTTGCCAGATATGTCCTCTCTTTATTGCCTCACAACGCCGATTCGGGTGTGGGGGACTTTTCGCGTAAGCAGCGCGTTGATCCCGTGCCGCGCGTGGCCGATGATGACCGTCGCGCCCTTGAGTGCGGGTCGGACGGCAAACTCCAACTTAGCCCGGGCGCCGTTCGCGCCTGCCCGGCTGGCGCCGTCGCAGCTCTTTTGCAGGACGCGCACTTTTTCCATGAGCGCCTCCGGCGTTTCGGCCAGCACGTCCGTCACCAATGTGCCCGGGTCGCTGGCGTCGCGGTAGATGCCCTCGGTGGAAGACAGGATCACCAGGTATTTCGCGCCCACCAGTTCGCACAACACCGCCGCGGTCTCGTCGTTGTCGACGCATTCCACGACGTGCTCGTGGTCCTGCTTGAGCGAGTTCAGTTCCATTTTCAGGATTTCATCGTTGGAGACCGGGTCATTGTAGTTGACGATGGGGATCGCGTTCTGCTCCGCCGCGCGCTCCAAAAGCTTTCGGATGTTCTCCCGCTTGGCCTCATCATTGAAGTGCTGGTGTTCCACCAACAGCTGCCGGATCGAGTACTCCGGCCGGGAGAACGCGCGGTAGTTCTCCATCAGGATGATCTGTCCCTGCGCACAGTAGTCCATCTTGACTTCCTGGCGGTCGCCGGACAGTTCGCGCCCGGTGCGCTTCATGAAGTCCACCCGGCCAATCTCCGCCGCGCCGCTGGTCACGAACACCATGCCCGGATGCAGCTCCGAGGCCACCCGGGAGATGATGTTGTAGTCGATGTCGTTTTCTTCCTTGCGGATCATCGCCATCGAGCCAATCTTGCCGACGATTTCAATTGCCATTTGTGTCACACTCCGCCTTCCACGTCGTTGGCAAACCCCGTCGTCCTATCTAATCGTTCCCGGCGACCCGTGCGCCGGGAACGTGTTTCCGGAATAGTGCGCACACTGGTGTAGGAAACGTGTCCGCCGGCCAGCGCATCGCCCGGAAATTCGTGAGAATTTCAGATGCGCGCAGGCCCTCTTCCTTCTCGTTGAAAACCCGTCGGGGGTTTTCAACGCTCTGAATGATCATTATACCATGAAAAGCATCGCATGAAAAGCCGTCCGCCGAGGCAGAATGAGCCGGGATTTCATCCGAAGGAGGGAAAGTCATGAGCCACAAGCACCCCAACGCCGACATCGGCTGCACCGTGAAAAGCTGCAACCACCACTGCATGGACGAGGACTTCTGTTCGCTGCGCTCCATCCGCGTGGAGGCCCGTAACCAGGGGAATACCGGCAAGTCCCAAGACGAGAGCATGTGCGGCAGCTACGAAAACAAGTAGCTAGCCGTCAAAAAGCCCGTCCATCGCCTGGGTGATCACATCCCAGGCAAAGCCGCGCCGCGCGAGCGCCTGCGAAAGCTTAGCCCGCGCGGCGCGGCTTTCTTCCTTAGCATAACGCGGGTACAGTTTTTGAGCCAACCGCTTCGCGCTTTGAAGCTGATCCTCGTCGGAGACATTTTCCAGCGCGGATTCAATCTCTTCTTCGCCGATACCCTTTGCGCGTAGCTTGTGCTTGATCGCGTTTTTGGACAGCCCGCCCAACGCGCCCGCTTCCGGCAAGCGTTCGGCGATGGCGCCGTCGTCCAGGAGGCGCGCGCGATGGAGGCGCGCGATGGCCGATTCGACCGCGGGCTCCAGGAAACCGCGTAAGATCAGCCAGCGCCTGAGCGCCTTTTCGGATTTGGCGGTGCGGTCCAGCGCGGTCAGCGCCGCCTCGTAGGCAGGGGCTTCCTGCGCGCGGGCGATCCCTTCCAGATATGCTTCCTCGTCCACTTCGTCGCCTTCCCGGAGCGGCGTGCGCTCGAAGGACTCGCGGTTGATCTGGGCCGTCAGCCGCCCATCCAGAAAGAGGCGATAGACAGGCCCCATTTTTTCGATCAGGGAAACGGTTGCCATGGAAAAACTCACCTCGGTTTCGGTCTGCTGGCGCCGGGCACAATAAAAGCGATCCAGTGAAAGAGGAGGGAAACGGTATGCCGAATCAAGGGAGCGCGGGGATTCAAACCAAGAGTCTGACCATTCTCGAAGACCAGATGCAACATGAGTTTCTCGCCTGCAAAAAGGCGGAACAGTACGCCAAGACGCTGACCAATCCGTCGCTTCAGACGCTGGCCAACGATCTGGCCATGAAGCATCGTACGCACTTTGACCGACTGTTCAATTACCTGAACAGCCACGCATGAGGAGGCGAGCTTTGCGATGAATCAGAATCCCCAGAATACCGTGCTCAACGATCAGGACATGATGGAAGACCTGCTGACGCAGGAGAAGTACTTGATCTCGTCATACTCCACTTTCCTGCCTGAGGCCACCTGCCCCCAGCTCCGGCAAGTACTGACCGATAACTTCAACGAGTGCGCAACCAGTCAGTACAGCGTTTTTGATCGGATGAGCCAGATGGGCTGGTATCAGACCAAGAACGCGCCCGGGCCCGAAATTCAAGCTGCCAGGCAGAAGTTCCAGCAGCTGAAGACGCAGATGGGCTGACAGGATCATCCCCCGTGGCGAAGGTGTGCTTAACGCTACCTCGCCCAAGACGCCGGAAAGCCGTGAAGGCTTTCCGGCGCTCTTTTGTCGTAAGCCCCGTTCAATTTCGGGGGTATCGGGGGTCGCCACCCCCGGATTAAGGCAGCCGGAGGGCGGCATGTACGGCCGCAGGCTGCATTCCGATTTGCGTGCAGGCCCGGCCGTGAATCCTCAGATTCACAGGGCCTGCACCCGGCTGTCAAAATCCGCAAGGAGTTTGACAGCCATTTAGTATCCTTGCCCCGCCTTGTTCTTCAACATCGACTGTTTGAGCATCCACAGTCCATCTGAAAGGTCGACCTTGTAGAGGTGCGGGTTCAGGTTGCGCTTGTACTGATCCCAGAAGGTGTTCATCTCCTGGAAATGGTAGGCCTGGATCTCTTTGAGGCTGGGTGACTGGTACACCTGTACGCCGCCCTTGAACAAAGGCACTTGCAGTTCGCGGACGCGGTAGTCCGTGAGCGTCATCATCTTCCAGGTGTCCACCGGGTCGAAGATGGTCAGGGGCTTCGAAGCATCGAAAGTCTCGCTCTCCAGCGCGATCAAGTCGGCGATGGCCTTGCCGGTTTTGTTGTCGTAAAGGCGCAAGAGCTTCTTAACGCCCGGGTTGGTCACCTTAGCCGGGTTCTCGGAGATTTTGATCTTGGGCGCGAAAGCGCCGTTCTCCATGCGCGCGCTCAGCTTGTACACGCCGCCAAGCGCCGGGCAGTCCATGCTGGTGATCAGTTTCGTGCCCACGCCCCAGATGTCGATCTTTGCGCCCTGCAGGAGCAGGTCGCGGATCAGCGTCTCGTCCAGATCGCCCGACGCGCAGATCTTGGCCTTGGGGAAGCCGGCCTCGTCCAGCATCCTACGGGCTTCGCGGGTCAGGTAGGCCAAGTCGCCGGAGTCGAGCCGGATGCCTCCTGGCTCATGCCCTGCTGCGCGCAGTTCGTGGAACACCTTGATGGCGTTGGGCACGCCGCTTTTGAGCGTATCGTAGGTGTCCACCAGCAGGAGGCACGCGTCCGGAAAGCACGCGGCATAGGCGCGGAAGGCTTCGATCTCGGTGGGGAAGCTCATCACCCAACTGTGGGCGTGGGTGCCGCGCACTGGAATGCCGAACATCTGCCCAGCGAGCACGTTGCTGGTGGCGTCCGCGCCGCCGATGACCGACGCCCGCGCGCCGTAAATGCCGGCGTCGGGACCCTGCGCCCGGCGAAGGCCGAATTCCAAAATACTGCCACCATCCGCAGCTTGCACGACGCGGCTGGTCTTGGTGGCGATCAGCGTTTGATGGTTGATGATGTTGAGCAGCGTGGTCTCGATCAATTGCGCTTCGAAAATGGGGGCGGACACGCGGATCAGCGGTTCGCCGGAAAATACCAGCGTGCCCTCCGGCACCGCCTGAATGTCGCCGGAGAAGTGAAAGTTTTTCAGCTCCGTAAGGAAGCCTTCGTCAAACATATTGAGCGAACGGAGGTAGTCGATGGCCTCTTCGTCAAAATACAGGTGATTGATATAGTCGATCAGCTGTTCGACGCCCGCCATGATCGCATAATTCATGTTCTCGCAGGGTTTTCTGTAGAACATGTCGAACACGGCGACATCGTTTTTCATGCCGCACTTCCAGTAGCCATACATCATGGTCAACTGGTATAGGTCAGTCAAAAGGGTCAGGTTGCGCATGATTAATTAATCCTCCTTCATCCGGTTCGCGCTCTTACGCAGGGAGAGTATCGCGAGCGTGCCCCCCAGGAATAGTACGAAGCTCAGCGCCTGGGACACGCGGACGGCCCCCCAGTAGAGGCTGTCTGTGCGCAGGCCTTCCACGAACATGCGTTCAAACGCGTAGAGGGTTACGTACCAGAGGAATTCTTCGCCCGGGCGGCGGAAGAAGCGCCTGCGCTCCGCGATCAAGAGGAACGCGACGATCAGCGCGCACCAGGCGGATTCGTAGAAGAACGTCGCCGCAAACCAACCGCTTTGCGCCTCAATCCAGACGGCGGCAGGAAAGAACTGTAGAGAGGGGTTCGTAATTGCGACGCCGAAGGCCTCCTGATTGAAGAAGTTGCCCCAACGGCCGATGGCCTGCCCCGCCGCGATGGCCGGTGCGGCCAGGTCG
>JAEVZE010000080.1 GCA_023392395.1 Bacillota bacterium | reverse complement strand
GGGCTGCCCGCCTTGGGGCAGCCCCTTTTTGTGCAGTCATGTTTCTCTCGGATCAGCCCGCGCCCACCGCGGGCATCACCGTTTCGAGGAAGAACGAAGCCGCCGACTCGGGCTTCACGCTGTACACCCGGTCGTCCACCGCGACACACACGCCTTCCTGGCAGTGCTTCATGCAGAACGCCAGCTGCAGATCCACCTTTCCGTGTAGACCATGCTGCTCGATCAGCTGCTGAAAGCTGGTCACGATGTTGTAGGAGCCCTTCAGGTGGCACGATGTGCCCACGCAAATTTTCAGCATGATCATGATTTCGGCCCTCCGGCGGTGTCATAGTGGACGTGCAGCATCTCGTGCACGCGGCCCTTGAGCGGACCTGCGTACAGGGAGAGCATCAGCGGGTTTTCTTCAGAGCGCTTGACGCTCAACTGGCGGTCGGCCGCGTACAGCGCGTTTCCGCGGGCCTGCTTTTCGGCGGAACTCGCGAACGGCTGTCCCGCGCCTGCCACGCACCCGCCGGGGCAGGCCATGACCTCGACGAAGTCGTACTGCTCGCCCGATTGAATCCGCTGGATCAGCGCCTCAGCGTTTTGGAGGCCGCTCACGATGGCGATGCGCAGTTCCTGGTCGCCGTAGGCGACGGTGGTTTCCTTGATGCCCTTCATGCCGCGCACGTCCCGAAACGCGATTTCGTTGAGCGCCCGCGCGGATTTGTCGCTCATGAGCCTGCGGATCACCGCCTCGGTCACGCCGCCGGTCACGCCAAAGATCACACCCGCGCCGGTCATGCTGGAAAAGGGCGCGTCAATCGCCTCCGGTTGAAGCTCCGGGTATACGATGCCCGATTCGCGGATCATCTGGATCAGCTCCTGGGTGGTGAGCACCGCGTCCACCATCGGCACGCCGTCCAGTTGGAACTCCTCGCGCGCCGCCTCGTACTTCTTGGCGGTGCAGGGCATCACGGCCACATGCACCACGCGGCGGCTGGAGGAGGCGTACTGGTCTTTGATGACGGAGGCGAACATCTGCATGGGCGAGCGGCAGGTGGAGACCTGGGGAAGAAGCTCCGGGTGGTGCTTTTCCACGTACTGCACCCAGGCCGGGCAGCAGGAGGTGAAGAGCGGCAGCTTTTCGCCCGCCGCCAGTCGCTCCAGAAGTTCTCCGGATTCCTCGAGAACGGTCAGGTCCGCGCCGGTCGCGGTGTCAAACACCTCGTCAAAGCCCATGCGCCGAAGCGCCGCCGCGATGCGCCCCATCGCGTTGCCATCGGTATTCAGGCCGAACGCCTTGCCCACTGCCGCGCGAACCGCGGGTGCGATCTGCGCCACCACCTTGACGGTCTTGTCGCTGAGCGCCTCCCACACCTTCCGGCGGTCGTCCCGGACCACGATCGCGCCGGTGGGGCATACCGCGGCGCACTGGCCACAGCCCACGCAGGGAGAATCGGCGATCGGCTTGTCAAAGGCGGTGGCGATTACCATGCCGGAGCCCCGATGCGCGAAGTTGATCGCGCCCACCGCCTGTACTTCGTTGCACATGCGCACGCAGTCGCCGCACAGGATGCACTTGCTGCGGTCGCGCACGATGCAGCGGGAGGAATCGTCCAGCTGGGGCTCAGGCGCGGCGTTTTGGAACCGGACGCGCTCGATGCCAAAGCGCATCGCCAGATCCTGTAGCTTGCAGCTGCCGCTTTTCTGGCAGGTGGTGCAGTCTCGGCAGTGGTTGGACAAGAGCAGCTCCAGGATGTTTTTCCGGTGTTTTCGAAGCCGCTGGGTGTTGGTGTAGATCTCCATGCCGGCTTTGGGCGGCGTGGAGCAGGCCGCTTCGATGCCGCCCCACTTGTTTTCCACCATGCACATGCGGCACGCGCCGTACACCGACAATTCCGAATAATAGCAGAAGGTGGGCAGGTCGACGCCCGCCTTGCGGATCAGTTCCAAGAGATTTTTTTCGCCCTCGATGGCGACCGGCATGCCGTCAATGAACATGTAGTTTGGGTTGTCCATCCTTCAGGCCTCCTTGATGGCGTGGAATGGGCAGGCGGTGAGGCACGCGCCGCACCGGATGCACTTGTCGCCTGAAATCGTAAAAGGCTGACGCACCACGCCGGAGATCGCGCCCACCGGGCACGCCTTTTGGCACTTGGAGCAGCCCTTGCAGCCTGCCGGGTCGATTTCGATACGCTTGAGCTTTGCGCACGCCCCCGCGGGGCAGCGCTTCTCCCGGATGTGCGCCTCGTACTCGCTCCGGAACTGACGAATGGTGCTCATCACCGGGAACGCGGCGGTCTTGCCCAGCCCGCAGAGCGCCGTCTGGGAGACGGTGTCCGCAAGGTCCAAGAGCATTTCGATGTCGCCCTCGCGCCCCTCGCCCTCCACAATGCGGTTCAGGATTTCCAGCATGCGCCGGGTGCCCTCCCGGCAGGGCACGCACTTGCCGCAGGACTCGTTCTGGGTGAAGTTCATGAAAAAGCGCGCCACTTCCACCATGCAGGTGTGCTCGTCCATGACCACCATGCCGCCGGAGCCGATCATCGCGCCTGCTTTTTTGAGCGAATCGAAGTCCAGCGGCAAATCGAGGTGCTCGCCTGTCAGGCAGCCGCCGGAGGGGCCGCCGATCTGCACCGCCTTGAACTTCGCGCCGCCGCGCATGCCGCCGCCTATGTCAAAGATCACATCGCCCAGCGTGGTGCCCATCGGCACCTCGATCAGGCCGGTGTTTTCAATGTTGCCGGTCAGCGCAAACGCCTTGGTGCCCGGGCTGTTTTCCGGGCCGATGGATTTGTACCAGGCCGCCCCGCGCTCGATGATCAGCGGCACGTTGGCGAAGGTTTCGACGTTGTTGAGCACCGTCGGCATGTCGTATAGGCCGTGCTCCACGGTGCGGGGGGGCTTCACGCGGGGCATGCCCCGCTTGCCCTCGATGGACGCCGTCAGCGCACTGCCCTCGCCGCACACGAACGCGCCCGCGCCCCGGTTGATGCGGATGTGGAAGGAGAAGCCGCTGCCCAGGATGTCGTCGCCCAGAAGGCCGATTTCCTCCGCCTGGGCGATGGCCGTGCGCAGCCGGGACACCGCCATCGGGTATTCGGCGCGCACGTAGATGTACCCCTGCGAAGCGCCGCAGGCCAGCGCCGCGATCATCATGCCCTCCAGCATGCGGTGCGGGTCGCCCTCCACGATGCTGCGGTCCATGAACGCGCCGGGGTCGCCCTCGTCGCCGTTGCACACCACGTACTTCTGCGGCGCGCTCTGGCGCTTCACCTGGCTCCACTTGCGCCCGGCGGGAAAGCCGCCGCCCCCACGCCCCCGGAGGTTGGATTCGGAGATTTCCGTAATGATCTCGTCCGCGGTCATGCCCAGCGCCTTTTCCAGCGCGCGGTAGCCGCCGAAGGCGATGTACTCCCGGATGGAGTCGGCGTCGATGTGCCCGCAGTGAGACAGCACCTGCCGCGTCTGCTTCAAGTAAAAGGGGATGTCGTCCTGGCGGGAGAAGGCTACGCCGTCCTTATTGTAGGCCAGACGCTCGATCCATTCACCTTGGACGATGGTCCTCTCCACGATCTCGTCGCAGTCGTCCAGCTGTACTTTGGTGTACAGCCAGCCCTCGGGCTCGACGCGGATCAGCGGCCCCATCTCGCAAAAGCCGTGACAGCCGCATTTTTTGAGGCCCACGGATTCCGAATGAGGTTCGGCTTCCAGTTCCACCGAACAGGCGATGCCGCGCGCCCACATTTGGGCGCGCAGGGCTTCGTACACCTGAAGCGAGCCGCTGGACACGCAGCCCGTGCCCGCGCAGATCAGAATCCTGCGGCGTTCGAGCTTCAGCGAAGAAACGCATTCTGCCCGGAGCGCGTCAAGAGAACGCATCAGCCCACCTCCTTCAGATGCCGGACCAGTTCGGCCGCCTTGTCGGGGGTCATGGACGCGTGCACCTGGTCGCCCACGGTGATCACAGGGGCCAGCCCGCACGCGCCCAGGCAGGACACCGTCTCCACGGTGAACAGAAGGTCCTCTGTGGTGGGGCGCTCCGCGGTCACGTTCAGTTCTTTGCGAAGCCGCTCCAAAATGGGGATGGATTTTCGCACGTGGCAGGCCGTGCCGTCGCACACGCGCAGCACGTATTTGCCCTTTGGCTCCAGCGAGAAGTTTTCGTAGAACGTGGCCACCGAATAGATCGCCGCTTCGTTCATGGCCAGCTTTTTCGCAAGGTAGGGGAACACCTCGGGCGGCAGGTAGCGGTAGTGCTCCTGCAGGTCCTGCAACACCGCGATCACCGCGCTGGGCGCCGCGCCGTGAGCCGACACGATCCGGTCGGCGACAGACAAATCGAGGGGCGGATTCATCCGGATTCCTCCTATCGCTTTTGTTTTTTTTTTTGGGGTTTTACCGGTGACAGATGACTTCATGGGACTGGCCAGTGGGCGGCGCGGCGCGAACGCTGTTGAGGGCGCCTTGCGCCGCCGCGCCGCCACATGACCGTTTCGGGCGCGCATGCCGCGGTCCACCTCCGCAGTCGCGCAAGATCCAATGGGACGTGATCACCCGATGCTTCTATTATAAGTGCGCCTGGGATGCAGCGGAAATATGAATGCGGAATAGCGATATGCTTATATCGATATAGAATTATTTAATTGGAAACGGCAATATGGCCGCTCTGGAGCGGTCTGTCACCTGAATCCGCGAAAATCATTCCCCGACGGGGCATGAGCGCGCGAAAAACGGTATATGGCTGGGCGGGGCAGCCATATAGCGCCGTGTAAAATCCCCAATAAACAAAATCAGGGCTTCTCCATGTGAGAAACCCTGATAAAAGACAGCCGTTTGTGAAGCCTGGATAAACCTTCGCATCCTACCTGTTTGCTGCCCCCGCATTTGTTCGCTTAGGAACCTGTTTGCCGTTGTATTTTGACTCCCAAATGTCCGCGCTAGGGGCATTTCTTTGAGAGGGGTTCAGGGGAAATCATTTCCCCTGGCGGG
>JAEVZE010000032.1 GCA_023392395.1 Bacillota bacterium | reverse complement strand
CCGGAGGGCGCCGCCCTCCGGACCACCCGCCAAGGGGATTGAATCCCCTTGGAACCCCCAAAAAAAGGGATAAACAGGTTGGTAATCCTGCTTGCCGTCACGAAACTTTCAATCTGATACCTGTTTTCAACGTACTCTGACCCGAAAATGTCCGCGCTAGCGGGCATTTTCCCTCTTATGTGGGGTCAAGGGGGATCATCCCCCTTGCGGGATTCCAAAGGGCAGCGCCCTTTGGTGTTCTCCACCCAGCCTCTCGTCCCGCAAATATGAATGGGCTGTCCCGTCGCGATTTGCTCGCTTCGGGACAGCCCATTTGGGTTTGGGATTGGTTTATACCAATCCCAAACATGAATAAATCGTCGAACCAGACCTTTTTGCGCGAGGCGTTGTCGCCCTCCGCTCAACGTAGCGCTGCTACGCCTCGCTCCGGCTCCTAGCCTCGCATCAAAAATCTCTCGGTTCTTTGGATTAATTAATGTTTTTACTTGGTATTAGATGCCGGAAACGGCCCGGAGCGCGCCGATGCTGGTCTTGGCGTCCTCCAGAGGGCTAACAAAGGGGAAGTCCTGCTCCACCACCAGCCACTGAGCGCCGGACTTGGCCGCGGCGCGGGCCACCTTTTCGATGTCCTGAACGCCCTTGCCCAGCGGGCGGAAGGCAAACGACGCGGGGCGCGGCTGACAGGGGGCGGTGGGCTCGTCGCATGCGTAGTCCTTCATGTGCACAACCGGGCAGCGGCCGGCGTACTTTTCCACATAGGCCGCCGGGTCCAGCCCGGAGAAGCGCACCCAGCAGGTGTCGATTTCAGTCTTGAGGAGGTTCTCCGGCACCGCCTCATACAGGAAGTCCAGCGCGTAAGCGCCGGAAACCTTCTCAAATTCAAAGTCGTGGTTATGGTACAGAAGGGTGATGCCCGCCTCGCGGCAGAGCCTGGCGAAGCGGTGGATCACCGCGATCACCCGCGCAAAGCCCGGCTGACCGGGGCGCTCGGCGTCGAGGAGGTACGGCACCGCGATCCACTTGCAGCCCACCGTCAGGTGGTAGGCGATCACGCCGAACATGTCCTCTTCGATCTGCTGGAAGGGCACATGGCTGGACACCGCTTCCAGTTTGTATTCGTCCAGAAGCGAGCGCACCTCTTGGGCGCTCTTTCCGTAGAACCCGGCGAATTCCACGCCGTCGTAGCCCAGGGACGCGAGCTCCCGGAGCACTTTGCCAAGGTCCTGGGCGGCCTCGTCCCGCGCTGAGTACAGCTGATAGGCGATCTTGACCATGCGTCTTCCTCCATACGGTAAAATACCATTCTTTCTTTATTGTACGCAAAAACCCGCTGCGGCGCAAGCAAGCCGGGCTCTGAGTAATATATTTCTTTTCTTCCTCGAATGTACTGTGACGGGGCGGGCCGTCAAGTTGCCATTGCTCGCGCAACATCCGGTTGACAAGTTCGATGGGTTTCGCTAGAATTGTGGCAATACATAAGGAATTGGTGCCTTCTCGATCGCCATCGCGCCGCCGCCCGTTGCGTAAAGTTTCGGGAACCGCTTGACAGCGCCCTTCGCCGATGGTATACTCCTTGCAAATGCCATATATCCTATATGATTTATGAGATCGAGGTGATGGATATGAAGCGCTCGGGCAACCGTGAGTGCCTTGCTATGTGTTTTATGGGCGGTTTGTATCCACGCATGCACGGGTTTGCCTGCGCCTGATTGGGCGCTTAAGCACGGGCGGAGTGGATGCTCCGCCCGTTTTTTGTAGCCAGGCGCGCTCGCGCCACGAAACCACCCCGATCCCCGGTCGCGTTTCCCGCCCTTTGGTGGCGACAGAACGGACCGATCCGGCAGGCGCACCGCCTGCGTCAAACAGGAGGGAAACCCATGAGAATGAGCGTATGCGCAAAGGGACGAATGTCATGGGCGTTGAAAATCCCTTGTCAACAGCCTGTGGGCGAATGGCATACCTGACCTCTTCTGGCCCGATGCCGCATTTTCAAATTCAACATTTTAGGAGGGTAACCCCATGAAGAAGCTGTTTTCTCTGATCCTCGTCCTGGTTCTCTCGCTGTCCGCCGCCTCCGCGCTGGCCGAAGCCAAGGTCATCAACGTCGGCACCGAGGGCGTGTACAGCCCGTTCACCTTCGTTGATGAAAGCGGCAAGCTGACCGGCTACGATGTGGAAGTGATCCGCCTGGTGGACGAACTGCTCCCCGACTACGAGTTCAACTTCGTGCAGACCGCGTGGGACGGCATCTTCCTGGCGCTGGACGCGGGCAAAATCGACATGATCGCCAACAACCTGGGCAAGAACGCCGAGCGTGAGGAAAAGTACCTGTTCAACGACACGCCCTATCTGTACAGCTACAACGTGATCGTAACCGGCGCGGACAACACCGACATCACCACCATTGAGAACTTCGCGGGCAAGCGCATCGGCTCCAGCGTCGGCTCCAACTTCACCAACATCCTGGAGAAGTACGTCGCCGACAACGGCAACCCGTTTGAGATCACCTACTACGACGGCAACTACTCCTTCGTGCTGCAGGATCTGGTGGCGGGACGCCTCGACGCCACGCTCAACAGCCCCTTCGCCACCGCCGACATCGCCAAGCAGCTGGGCATCACCGATAAGATCAAGGTCGCGGGCAAGGTGGGCGACGCAGACCCGATCCACCTCCTGTTCCGAAAGGATGAGCCCGAACTCGCGGCCGCCGTGGACGGCGCCATCAAGCAGCTGATCGAGAGCGGCGCGCTCGCGAAGCTGTCCACCGAGTGGTTCGGCCAGGACTACACCACCGCCTCGCAGGGCTGATCCATAAAGCGACAACAGGAACGCTCAAGGGGCGAAGGCCCCTTGAGCGCTCATCGCATTGAAAATCCCTACAGGCTTTTCAATGCAAAAGCAAAACTGCGCGAGCCTGAAATTCTCCGGAATTTCCGGGCGGCTCGCTGGCTTAAGGGATTGTTTCCGGTACCAATGTGCGCACTGGTACCGAAAACGCGTTCCCGGCGCACAGGTCCCCGGGAACGATTTGGAAGTACGAGGTTTGACTACAGTCTATCGCTCAAAGGGTTTAGACCCTTTGAGCGCTTTTGAGGAGGAAAGCGATGAACGGCAGCATCTTTGATCTCGGGTACATGGTCCGGACGGTGCCGGAGATCCTTGGGGGCCTTCCGAACACGCTGGCCATCACGCTGGTCTCCCTGCTACTGGGCCTTACGATCGGCTTTCTGTGCGCGCTGGTGCGCATCTACCAGGTGCCGGTGATCCGGAGGATCGTGGGCCTGTACATCTCGTTTACGCGCGGTACGCCCCTGCTGGTTCAGATCTTTCTTTCCTACTACGGTATCCCACTGGTGCTGCGCGCGGTCAACGAGGCCTGGGGGACGGATCTCAACGTCAACGGCGTGCCGGTCTTGGCGTTTGCGTTCCTGGCCTATTCGCTGAACGTGGGCGCATACATGACCGAAACGGTGCGCGCCGCGATCCTGTCGGTGGACCAGGGGCAGACGGAGGCGGCCTATGCGGTGGGCATGACCGGCTTTCAGGCGATGCGGAGAATCGTGCTGCCGCAGGCGGCGATGGTGGCCGTGCCCAACATCGGCAATTCCCTGAT
>JAEVZE010000018.1 GCA_023392395.1 Bacillota bacterium | reverse complement strand
TCCTTGGCGGACTGGGCGGCGGCGAAGATGGCGCGCATGGCCTTGATGGCCTCGGCGCCTTCGGCGAGAGAGGGTTTGTCGGTCAGGATGCTTTCGACAAAGGCGTCGATGACGCCGGTGGAGCGGCGGTTGCCGGAGGTCTGTTCGTCGTTGGTGGTGATGTGGTCCAGTTCGAACCGCTCGATGGTGCCGTCTCGCTTTTCCCAGATCAGCGACTGGCGCGGGTCGTCATAGACGCGCAGTACGCCCTTGGTGCCGTAGATGCGGGTGGAGTTGTCCTCCTGGCCGTAGAACGTCCAGCTGACGCGCAGGATGCCCATGCCGCCCGACTTCAGGCGCATGATGCACACGGCGTTGTCGTCCACGGAGACGGGCTGGCCGTCGGAGGTCTTTTTATCAAGCGTGCCGATGAAGGCGGAGGATTCGACGATCTCGTCCCCGGTCAGGTAGTGGATCAGGTCGGCCTTGTGGATGCCCAGGTCGGCCAGCGCGCCGAAGGCGGCCTTGTTTTTGTCAAAGAACCAGCTGTTGGCGGTGCCGGTCCAGATTTCGGGGCCGGAGTGGCCGAAGGTGGTCAGGAAGGTGAGCACGTTTCCGATGACGCCCTGCTCGATCAGCTCCCGCGCCTTCTGGTGGGCGGGGGCGTAGCGCTGGTTGTGGCCGATCATCAGGTGCTTGCCGCTTTCGCGGGCGGCGGCCACCATGGCCTCGCACTCTTCAAGAGAGATGGCCATCGGCTTTTCGCACAGCACGTGTTTTCCGGCCTTGAGCGCCTTGACGGTGAGGTCCGCGTGGTAGACGTTGGCCACGCATACGCTGACCGCGTCGAGATCGCTCGCAATCAGTTCCTCGGCGCTCTGACAAACTTTGCCGCCGAATTTTTCGGCCAGCGCTTCGGCGCGGCCCGGGATGGCGTCGTACCAGGCGTCGATCCTGCAGTTGGGGTTTTCGGTGTATTCGGGCGCGTGGCGGACCTCGGTGATTTTGCCGCAGCCCAGGATGCCGATTTTGAGCATGTGCGTAACCTCCTTTAATGCGTTGCGAGTGGCGTACTTCAGATTACTGACAGACCCGGTCAAGGCTTCCATCGTTTCAGGCGACCTGCGCGCCGGAAACGTGTTTCAACCATCAGCGCGCACACTGGTGGATGAAACAATACCTCAAGTCAGTGAGCCGCCCGGAAATCCCGCAAGATTTCAGGCTCACGCAGAGGTCTTCCGATGCGTTGAAAAACCACCGTGGTTTTTCAACGCTTGGTTTATTTCCGTCTCCCCTGGGTGTTCTGCAGCAGCACCGCGATGATGATGATGCCGCCCGAGATGGCGCCGTTCAGGAAGGTCGGGACGTTGGCCATGGTCAGGATGTTGTTGATGATCTTGAACATCAACACGCCCAGGAAGGTGCCGATGATCTTGCCGCGGCCGCCGCTCATGGACGTGCCGCCGATGGCGACCGCCGCGATGGCGTCCATTTCAAACAGGTTGCCCGCGCTGGCGGAGGCCACGGCCATCACGCGGGAGGCGTACAGCCAGCCGGAGAAGCCGCACAGCAGGCCCGCGATCGTAAACACCAGGATCTTGACCTTGTCCACGCTGACGCCAGCCAGACGCGCGGAGGTTTCGTTACTGCCGATGGCGTAGACGTGCTTGCCCAGCTTGGTGCGCTGCATGATGAGGCCGAACAGCAGCGCGAACACGATCAGCATGATCATCGGGTAGGGGATCTTGAGGCCGAACAGCGGAATGTTCCCGGCCGCCACCATGCGGAAGGATTCGTAGTTGGCCTTGTCGGCCACGGTGAAGGGGCCGCCCTGGCCGATCTGGTTGATGATGGAGCGGCAGGCGGTCTGGACCGCCAGGGTCGCGATCATGGCGGGCATGTGGCCCTTGGAAACCAGCGTGCCGGTGAAGGTGCCGATGAACAGGCCCAGCGCCAGGCAGAACAAAAGCTGAATCCAAATGTTGGAGGTCCAGTTCAGCACCAGGATCGACAGGCCGGAGATGATCGCCACCTGCGAGCCGACCGAAATGTCGATCTGCCCGGCGCAGATGACCATCGTCATGCCCAGGGCGATGATGCCGGTGGGCGCGCTCTGCACGAAGATGTTGGAAATGTTGGTCCAGCGGAAGAAGTTGGGGTTGAAGTACCAGGCCAGCGCCACCAGCATCAGAAAGGACAGCCAGTAGCTGTACTCCGACAGCAGTTTTTTCAGGTAATACCGGGTGGACCGCTCCTGCGCCGTCTTAAGCATGCCTGATTCCCTCCACATTCGCGCCGGTGGCGTAATACATCATGTTCTTTTCGGTCAGCTCCGCCCGGGAGAGCACCTGGTTGACCGCGCCCAGGTACATGACCATGCACTTGTCGGCAACCTTGAAGATCTCCGGGAATTCCGAACTGAACACCAGAATCGCCTTGCCGCTCTCGGCCAGGCGCAGGATCAGGTGGTAGATTTCAAATTTGGTGCCCACGTCGATGCCCTGCGTGGGGTTGTCAAACAGCAGGATGTCGGCGTCGGTCTCCAGCCAGCGGCCCAGGATCACCTTCTGCTGGTTGCCGCCTGACAGCGACGTGATGGGGTTTTTGGGGTTGTCCGCCTTGATGGAAAGCGCCTTCTTCTGCCGCTCGTAGCGCTGGGTTTCCTGCGCGGGGCTGATCAGGAGCTTTCGGTGCTTGGTGTTGAGGAAGGCGATGGAGGTGTTGTCGTAGATGGAAAGATCGTTCAAAATGCCCCGCTCCTTGCGGGCGCGCGGCACCATCGCGATGCCGCGGTGCATGTGCTGGAGCACCGTGCCGCCGCTCTTCAAGGGCTGGCCGTTGATCAAGATTTCGCCGGTTGCGGGTTCGGCGCCAAACAGGGCGTCCGCAAGCTGGTCGCGGCCGGAGCCTTGCAGGCCCGTGATGGCGATGATCTCGCCCTTTTTGAGGTCGAAGCTGACGTCGTGGAAGCCCGCGCCCGAAAGGTTTTTCACCGACAGCGCCAACTCCTGCCGGGCGTAGCAGGGCTTGTGCTCAAAGTCCTCGTCCGACAGTTGGCGGCCGATCATCATCTCGGTGACGGAGGATTCGTCGATGTCTGAAAAGCGTCCCCGGGCGACGGGTTTCCCGTCCCGGAGCACGTAGTAGGTTTCGCAGATTTCAAACAGCTCCGGCATCTTGTGGGAGATGTAGATGAAGCTGACGCCCTCGCCCTTCAGCTGGCGCATGATCTCAAAGAGGTTTTCGATCTCGTGGGTGGAAAGCGCGGTGGTGGGCTCGTCCATGATGATCACTTCGCTCTTGAAAAGCAGGGCTCTCGCGATCTCCACCATCTGTTTTTCGGCCGGCTGCAGCGCGCCCACCGTGGCCCACGGGTCGATCTTTACCTGCATGCGCTCAAACACCTGAGCGCACTTGGCGGCCATCGCCTTTTTGCTCAAAAGCAGGCCCTTTGTGATCTCCTCGGCCAGGTACATGTTTTCGAAGACCGTTAGGTCGTCGCACAGGTTGAGCTCCTGGTGGATGAAGCGGATGCCCAGCCGCATCGCGTGCTTGGCGTTTTCGATGGACACTTTTTTGCCGTTCAGCAGGATCTCGCCCCCGGCGGGCGGGAAGGTGCCGGCCAGCACGTTCATGAGCGTACTCTTGCCCGCGCCGTTTTCGCCCATCAGGCCCACGATCTCGCCCGGTTGTACGGTGAAGTCCACATGGTCCACCGCGCGCACCGGCCCGAAATCTACCACGATTCCCTTCATTTCAACGAGCACTTGGAAACCTCCCCGTTTGGTACAATGCGGGCCGCCCGGCCTTTTCAAACACTCCCGGCGACAAGCGCGCCGGAGATGTCAAGCTGTTGACAAACCTGGTCGTCTTTCAAATCATTCCCGGCGACCCATGCGCCGGGAATGTCAGACCACCAACAAAGTCCCCGTCCTGCTTCCATCGTTCCCGGCGACATGCGCGCCGGGAACGGTTTCTGCCATCAGTACGCAATCTGATGGCGGAAACGTTTGCCTAAGTCAGTACGCCGCCCGGAAATCCATGAGGATTTCAGGCGCACGCAGTCCCTTTCCTTCGCATCGAAAAACCCGAAGGGTTTTCCGATGCTCAGGGAATGTGTTTCTGCTACCAGTTCGAAAACTGGTAGCAGAAACAACACCTTCCGTCAGCGGGCCGCCCGGAAATTCGTGAGAATTTCAGGCCCGCGCAGACCGCTCGCTTCGCGATGAAAAGCCGCTTGGCGGATTTTCATCGCCAGTCATCGATCAGCCGGACACCGCCGCGTAGCGCTCCGTGAATGCCGTGCTGGAGCGGTAGGCATCGACGGTGGTCTTGTCGATTTCGATGGTCGGGATCAGGAACAGCTGGCCTTTGATGTCCTGGCCCTGGTACTGCTCGCCCTTGCCCGCGGCCACGGCCAGGCGGATGCCCTCACGGATGAAGGAGGGGCTGAAGAAGTAGGTCACCAGGTCGATCTTGGCGTTGTCGTAGGAGGCCAGCGTCTCTTTGCGGCCGCCGACGGAGGAGATGATCTTGATGTTCTGCTCGCCCGTGAAGTTGTTGAGCGCGATGGTCAGGCCATCCACGATCTCGTCGTCATGGGTGCAGATGAAGTCCAGGTCCGCGATGGCTGCGGGATCGGAGGTGTTGAGCCAGTTCTCCATGAACTCCTGCGCCTTGGCGTTGGACCAGTCGGTCTGGAACGATTCGTGGACTTGCTCAAACTGGGCGGCGTAGGGCGAAGCCTTGAGGGCTTCTTCCATGCCGGCGGTGCGCTGCACGGACACGGTGGAGCTGTCGCCGATGAATCTCAGGTACTGCAGCTTCTCGCCCTTGTCCAGGCGATCCTTGAAGTACTTGATCAGGTATTCGCCCATCATCTTGCCGATGGTCTCGTTGTCGCCCATGATTTCGGCGGTCAGGCCCGTGAAGTCCGGGATCAGGCGGTCATAGATGACCAGCTTGACACCCGCGTCCACGACTTCCTGAGCGGCGGAGCGCAGCTGCTCGCCCTCGATGGGCCACAGCATGATGACGTCCGGG
>JAEVZE010000432.1 GCA_023392395.1 Bacillota bacterium | reverse complement strand
GTTCAGCCGGTCGATCAGCGCCTGCATGATCCGGAACTTGGGCATAGTGATGCTCATCAGGCTGATCACAAGGCCCGCCACTACGCCCACCGCGACCGCGATGATCCAGCCCATGCCGGTGTGCGTGCCCAGCACCCGCACGATGCCGCCGATGCCGATGATCGGCGCGTACAACACCATGCGCAGCAGCATCACCATCACCATCTGCACCTGCTGGATGTCGTTGGTGCTCCGGGTGATCAAGGAAGCGGTGGAGAAGCGGTCCACCTCCGCGCCGGTGAAGGACAATACCTTGTCAAATACGCGGCCCCTCAGCTCCATGCCCACGCCCGCCGCCGTGCGGCTGGACACCAGGCCCGCCAGCGCCGCCGCCAGCCCCATGAGGAGCGTCAAAAGCAGCATCTTGCCCCCGGTCGCCAGAAGATATCGGGTCTGCAGCGCCGCGAGATCCATCCCCAGCGACTGATACTCGGCTTTTACGAAGGCCACCGCCTGCTGGCTCAAAAGATTGCCCCCGGCCGGGGCCATCGCCTCCGCCTGCTCGCGGCCCACATGCATCAGGGCCGCCGCCATCGGGAGCGGGAAGGCCTGATCCAGCGCCGAAATGTTCGCGCCGGGCTTCAAAACGTAGGCACCGTCCGCGTCCGTTTCGTAGGACGCGTTCACCAGTGCCGCCTCATCCGGCGTCATCAGCGCCGTCAGGGTATCCATCGTCCCGGCCCGCAGTTTCACCGGCACGGCGTTTTCAATGCCGCCCTGCTGGATGCCCACATCCACAATGTCGCTGGTGTAGGCGGGCAGCGTCAGGTCGCAATACGCCTGCGCCATCAGCAGCAGCACAATCAGCAATACTTCTTTGATGTGCGCCTTCAGGTATGAAAATATCCGCACAAACAGATCTCCTCTTCACGTAAGAATTCTTGCAAGACAAGCGCATTATAAGCCTGGTGAAGAGGTGCGTCAAGGGGTTTTAAGTAATTTAAACAAGTACCTGTGTAAATTTCGGAAGAGCGACACATTTGGACGTGAAAGCGCCGCCTCGCGAGCAGAAGCGGCGCTGAAAGGGTGTGGGATCACAAGGCGTAGGTCAGCCTTCCTCCCCGTAGAGCTCGGCCTTGGCCGCTTCGCTGAGCGTATCTTCCAGCGCGGCCAGCTGCTTTTCCACGTCCCGCTGGGTGGCGTACATGTCCTGAAGCTCCTGCCGGGCGGCGTCTGTCAGCCCGGGCAGGCCCATCACGTAGTTGTTCTCCTCGGCGACGCGCACCTTGTCGTCCAAATCCGCGATGGATTTGGTGGCATCCTCGATCTGGTGCTGCTTGTAGTGGATCAGGTTGTCAAGCTCGCCCTGTTCGGTGGGGTCGTCCGAGGCAGTATGGCGAGCGGTCAGTTCGTCCATCTCGTCGGACAGCTTGACGATTTTGGCATTGGTGTCCATGAGTGTCTTGAGTTCGGCATCGGTTAAAACGCCAAGCCCCTTCACGTACTGTTCATACTGCGCGTCGTCCATGGGATCCTCGCTGGTGTTGTCGTCCAGCGAAAGCCCGAACTGCTGGTAGATCTCCGCTTGGCGCGTACCAAGCCCATCGATCTGTGCATAGAGCGGGTCGGCCTTCTCCCAGTAGGCGTTCAGTTCTTCCTCAACGGTCTGAGCCAGCGCGGGCAGCGCGGGCAGCGCGGCAGCGACCAGCAGGATCAGCGCCAGGACCAGCGCAGCATATTGCTTTTTCATTTCTTCGATCCTTTGTTGTTCTACAGAAATCAGCGCACTTTTCCAATCACTTCGGTCGCGTCCACGGCAAAAACCGCGACGCTCTTGACCGCGAGGTCGTCGTACTCGTAGTCGTCGGTTCCGGTCACCCGCTGCATGACGGCCTTGAGGGCCCGCAGCTTTTCATCATAATCCTCCAGGAAACGCACCGTGCCCACGCCCATCAGACTGGCGTACTTGTAGGTGTAGCGGCAGGCGGTGGAACCCGCCACCAGCTTGTGGTCGCAGTCCATCTCAAACGAAACCTTCGGATGCTGCGCCAATAGGTCGATCTTGCGGCCCCGGGGCGCGCTGTGGAAGTAGAGCGTCAGGCGGTCGCCCCAAGTGTAGCCGAAGTTCATCGGCACGATGTAGGGGACCTCGTCCGCCAGCCCTAAGCGGCACACCTTGCAACCTTCCAGGATTTCCTTCAGCCGCTCCCTGTCCAGCACCTCCAGGTCTTTCCTACGCATGACGCATCCTCCGATCGGCAAATGGTTTTGAGTATTATACCATTTCCCGGAGATTTTGAACAGATATGGAAAGCGCCGTTGGCGAATCATCATCCGTCCGGCGCTTCTTGCGGTCGTAGATTTTCTTACTGGGCAATAAACGCGTGACCGGCGATACCTGCCACGTGCGGCGCTGGGAGGCGTCCAGCGTGTGGCGCGCCCGCTTGCCCATCTTCTGCCTGAGAGTCTTGTTCACGGCGGATCCCTCCTGTCGAACTTGTCTTTTCATTGGACGAACTTTGTGCTCCGCCGGTTCCTGCGATGGCTCGAAGAGACGAAAGGTGGTATAATGATCGGGTTCAATGCTTACATGGAGGCATCCGATATGACGGTGGTGGCAGCGGCGGTGGAGCGGGACGGGCGAGTGCTGGTGGTACGGCGCGCGCCCGGCCAGAAACTGGAAGGCAAATGGGAATTCCCGGGCGGCAAGGTGGAGCCGGGAGAGAGCGAAGAGGCGGCGCTGGAGCGGGAAATGCTGGAAGAGCTGGGCGTCACCGGGAAAACAGGCGGATTTGTGGGCGAGAGCGCGTTTTCCTACGCCTTCGGCGAGGTGCGGCTGAAGCTGTACCGGTTTGAGTGGCTTTCAGGCGGCATGGCGCTCAGCGTGCATGATCGGCTGGAATGGGCATCGCCCGAAGCGCTGCCGGAGGTGGACTTCGCGCCGGCGGACGTGCCGCTGGCCGCGTCCCTTCGGGCGTTGATGCTGGAAAAACCCTGTTAAATTTGAACGACCGGCGAGGGGTACGGCTTGAAAT
>JAEVZE010000426.1 GCA_023392395.1 Bacillota bacterium | reverse complement strand
GTATAGGTCTGTCCTGCGCGCCGGACTTCCATGTCCAGCACTTGAAAACCGCTTCGGCCCGCTACGGCCAGCTCCACCATCTTCAGCCTGTCCACACCCGGCGCAAGCTCCGCCTTGTGGGGCGGATCGCCGTCTGGGATGAAAAGCACTTCGTCCAGCTCAAGCTGGTTCATCGCGGCTTCAGCCATCGACAGGTGGCCGTTGTGGATGGGATCAAACGTCCCGCCCATGATGCCGTAGGCCTTCAAACGCATCTCTCCTTCATGATAAAGTATTATAAACCATTTTGCGCCTGCGGAAAAGCGGAAAGCGCATGAAAATGCAGGATTTGCACAATATATTGATGTAAACCGCGCTGGAGGTGGACATATGGGCAGGTTTGCGCGCTGGATTGACGGCGTGGCGCTGGGGCTGATCGTGTACGCGGCGGGTTTTTTGTACTTTTTCCACATGACCGGAGAACCTTGGGTGGGCGCGCTGCTGGCGGCCCCACTGAGTGCGCTGGCTGCATGGGGCTATGGCCGCTTTATACAGCGTCGGGCGGGCCGCAGGGAGCGCATAAAGCGGGCGCGCGCCGCCGTGGAGCATCTGGCCTTTTTGCCGGAAGCCGAGGCGAGAGGGCAAGTGGAGCGCTTTGCGGGCTTTGCTGGTGTCCTCTTGCAGCGGCACGCCAAGGGGCGGCCGCTTGACGCGGACGAAGTGCTGTCGCTCTGGCGCAATGCCACAGGAGATGCGCTTGAGATTGCGACCACCGGGCCGATCTCCGACGCCGCGTGGACGGTCGCGGAAGAATTGACCGCGCCCAAAGTACGGCTGCTGGACGCCAAGGCGCTTTCGGAGCGGTTTGAAAAGAGCGATCTGCCGCTGGATGCGCCGCCCGCGAAGAAGAAGCGGATTTCGCTTCGCGTGCCCAGAAAAAGAGCCAAGCATTGCGCGATTTATGCTTGCGCAATGCTTGGCATATACCTGGTTACGGGGCTTTGGACCTACCTGGCCGCGTCCATCACGCTTTTGGCGCTGACGTCTCTTGCGCTTCGGCGCCGAGCGCCGTCTCCGGGCTGACCGGACTGAACTTGAGCTGCTCGCCCTCGGCGGTCACCCGCACGCGCTCGCCCATGTGGATCGAGCCGCTTAAGAGCTCTTCACTCAGCGAGTCCTCCACCATGCGCTGGATGGCCCGGCGCAAAGGCCTCGCGCCGTACTGCGGGTCGAACCCCGACTTGGCCAGAAGCTTCACCGCGGTCTCGTCGATCTCCAGCGACACGCCGCGCTCCGCAAGGCGCTTGGCGACCGCGTTCAGCATCAGCTTTGCGATGGCGAGGATGTCGCCTTCCTCCAGCGAGTGGAACACGATGATCTCGTCGACACGGTTCAAGAACTCCGGACGGAAGATCTGCTTCAGTTCGCCCATCACGCTGTCCTTCATCGACTCGTAAGTCTTTTCAGCGCTGTCAGCGGTGCCAAAGCCCATGGTACGCTGCTTTTTCAGCGTAGACGCGCCGGCGTTTGAGGTCATGACGATGACGGTGTTCTTGAAGTCCACGATGCGGCCCTGGCCGTCGGTCAGGCGGCCGTCCTCCAGGATCTGCAAGAGCACGTTGAACACGTCGGGGTGCGCCTTTTCCACTTCGTCGAACAACAGGACCGAGTAGGGCTTTCTGCGTATCTTTTCGGTCAGCTGACCGCCCTCCTCGTGGCCCACGTAGCCGGGCGGCGAACCGATCATGCGGGACACCGAGTGCTTCTCCATGTACTCCGACATGTCGATGCGGATCAGGGAGTCGTCGTCTCCGAACAGCGCCTCGCCCAGTGCCTTGCACAGTTCGGTCTTGCCTACGCCCGTCGGGCCCAGGAAGATGAACGAGCCGATGGGGCGGCGCGGGTCCTTGAGTCCTGCGCGGGCCCTGCGAACGGCGCGGGCGACGGCTTTGGTGGCTTCGTCCTGGCCGATGACGCGGCGGTGCAGGATCTCCTCCAGGTTCAGAAGGCGGGTGCGCTCGTCCTCGGTCATGCGGGTGACGGGAATCCCGGTCCACATGGACACGATGCCGGCGATCTCCTCCTCGCCCACCGTCTCGACGCGCTCATCGCGACGCTGCTCCCAGGCCTTGCGGCGCTGGGCCATCTCGTTTTGCAACTGCTTTTTTTCGTCGCGCAGCTTGGCCGCCTTTTCAAAATCCTCATGGGCGACGGCCTCTTCGGTCTCCTTGTTGAGGGATTCCAGCCGGGTTTCCTGCTCCTTCATGTCGGGTGGCGCGGTGAACGCCTTGATGCGCACCCGGGAGGCCGCCTCGTCCACGAGGTCGATGGCCTTGTCGGGCAGGAAGCGGTCGGAGATATACCGGTCGGACAGCGTGACCGCGGCGCGGATCGCCTCGTCGGTGATGCGCACGCGGTGGTGCGCTTCGTAGCGGTCGCGAAGGCCCATCAGGATGGCCACGGCCTCCTCCGCGCTGGGTTCGCCCACCGTCACCGGCTGGAACCGTCGCTCGAGGGCTGCGTCCTTCTCGATGTGTTTGTGATATTCGTTGAGGGTGGTCGCACCAATGCACTGCATCTCGCCGCGGGCCAGCATCGGTTTTAGGATGTTGGCCGCATCAATTGCGCCCTCGGCCGCGCCCGCGCCCACCAGCGTGTGCAATTCGTCAATGAACAGGATGACGTTGCCCGCCTTCTTAATCTCGGCCATGGCGTTTTTAAGGCGCTCCTCAAACTCGCCGCGGTACTTCGCGCCCGCCAGCATTCCGGCAAGGTCAAGCGAGAGTACGCGCTTGCCGCGTAAGATTTCCGGGATGTTGCCTGAGACGATCAGTTCCGCCAGCCCCTCCACGATGGCCGACTTGCCCACGCCGGGCTCGCCGATCAGCACCGGGTTGTTCTTGGTGCGGCGGGACAGGATCTGCACGATGCGCTCGATCTCCTGCGCGCGTCCGATCACCGGGTCCAGCTCGCCTCCGGCGGCCGCCTGGGTCAGATCGCGGCTGAACTGGTCCAGAACCGGCGTCTTCTCGGTCTTCGTTGCGGACGCTCCGCCGCCCTGCTCGCCCGACTTGATGGCGACCAGGAGGTCCTCACGCGCCTTGTTCAGGTCCAGGCCCAGCTTGACCAGAACGTGGGCGGCCACGCCCTCCCGCTCGTGCATCAGCGCCAGCAGCAGGTGCTCCGTGCCCACGTAATTCTGGCCCAAGTCCCTGGCTTCCCGGGCGCTCTGCTCCAGCACCTTCTTGGTGCGGGGCGTATAGGTCATGATTTTATTTTCGGCGTCCTCGTCGCCGCGCCCCAGGAGCGTCACAATCTCCTGTCGCACGTCGTCGAGCCGCACGCCACCCAGCACCGCGTCGGCGGCGCCGGGGTCGGCCAGCACGCCCAGCAGCAGGTGCTCCGTGCCCACGTAGCTGCGGCCAAGGGTGGACGCTTCTTTCTGCGCGGCCACCAACGCGCGCTGGGCGCGTTCTGTGAATCTGGAAAAGAATGCCATAGGTACCTCCCGTTTGGTTATGATAAGTTCTTGATGTGCTCGCGCAGCCGGTCCGCCCGGAGAATGTCGCGCTCGCGGTCGTTCATTTCGTGTTGTGCGTAGATGTTGAGGGAAGCGTTTTGCATGTCCATCATCATGCCGTCCACGTCGGAGAGGTGCGCGTCGACCATGTCCATGCTGACCGCCATGCGCAGGTCGGAATACCGTTGCATGAACTCCACCGCGCCCATCATGCGCGCGTTGGCCATGAGGCCGATGGAGCGCATCAGCCGGTCGTACAGCCCCAGCGCGTCCTGCTCCCGCAGTTGGTTGCGCACGCTTCTCTCCTGCGCCGCAAGCTGCGCCGTAGCGGCCACCAGCGTCTTGACGATGTCCTCTTCGCTTCTGCCCAGCGTGACTTGGTTGGACAGCTGGTACAAGCATCCCCGGGCGTCGCTGCCCTCGCCGTAAAGACCCCGCACGGTCAGGCCCATTTTGGATATGGCCTGGATGACCGCGCTGATCCGGTTGGTGATTGTCAGCGCCGGCAGGTGCAGCATCGCGGAGGCCCGCATGCCGGTGCCGGTG
>JAEVZE010000415.1 GCA_023392395.1 Bacillota bacterium | reverse complement strand
ATCTACATGTTCTTCGAGGACTACTCCGGCGACTACAAGGGGGTCATCCGCCGGTTCGATCCCGCCGCCGGGACGTCTCAGGTGGTGGCCGAGGGGAAGTACGTCGGCTTTACACCATATCAGGCCGGGAAACTGCTGGTTGCCCAGGGGGAATATGGCGACATGACCGGGGCCGGGGTCGTGGACATCGCTACCGGGCAATTCGAGTCCCGCCTGACGCTGGAGGGCGGCCGCTCCGGTCAGTGTACCGACATGGCCTACGACGCAACCTCGGACACCGTCTATTTCTGCCGGTCCGGCGAGATCCTGCGCAGCGTGGGGTTTGGAGAACCCGAGGCGGTGGCGTATCTGCCGATAGGGTTGAACTCCTCTGGCACCGCGCAGGCGCTGCCGGGCGGATATTACGCGCTGGGCACCTACGATAATGTGTTCGTGCGAAACGTTGATCCCCAGTACAAGCCCGAGCGCGCGCTGGTCGTCAGCGGCGGCGACAACGATCCCACCGCGCGGTTCTCCGCCGCCAATCCCGGCGTTCCGGTGACCGTCTCTGAATCCTTCTGGGACGACGAGGCGCTGGCGAAGCATATGGCGGGGCCGAACGCTTCGGACGTCTACTTCCTCTACGCCAACAGCAGCGATCTTTCAAAGCTGTATGAAAAGGGCTATCTGGCCGGCCTGTCGGGAAATCCCAAGATCATGGGCGCCGTGGCGCGGATGAACCCTTTGGTCAAAGAACAGGTAATGAAGGACGGGAAGCTGATCGCGCTGCCCTGCGCGCTGACCGCAACCGGGTGGGCCGCGAACCTTACGGCGTTTGAGGCGATCGGCCTGACCGAGGCGGACGCCCCCACAACATGGATGCAGATGCTCGATTTCGTCGACCGCTGGACGGGGGAGCTTCAGGACGAATACCCGGACATGCAACTGCTGCCGGGCGGCAGGGACATCGAACTGAAGTCCGATCTGTTCAACCAGATCTTCCAGGCGCAACTCCTGGCTTGCCAGAGAAACGGACAGCCGGTCTCGTTCGACACGCTGGCGTTCCGGGCGCTGCTTCAAAAGCTGGAGCAGATCGATTTTTCCGATTACCCCGGTTTCGGCAAGAGCGACGGCTACTCATACAGCTCCGACGAGGCGCCCAAGACGTTGTTTGACAACAACTGGAACGTTGCCCCTACACGGTACCGCTCGATGCAGGACGAAGGTTCGCGCTTTGTGCTGACGGCGCTGTCGCTGGATGGACAGAGTCCCGCACTGATTGACGCAAGCCTGTGCGTGGTGGCCCTGAATCCCAAATCCGCGGCCAACCCGCAGGCGATCCAGTTCCTGGAGTACTGCGCCGAGAACCTGGACGCCGAGTCCTTGATCGCGCTGGTGCCGGGGGCAGACGAGCCGGTAGAGGACCCGTATTACCGTGATCGGCTGAAATACCAGGAGGAGTACCTGTCCAATCTCAGATTCTCCATGGAATCCGCCGACGAAAATGAGAAAAAGCAGTACCAGCAGATGCTGGATGAGGCTGAGGCATCCTTGGCCGCCGATGAAAAGGGAAGCCGCTATTCGATCGATTCTGATGAGATCAAGGCCTACCGGGATGTGCAAAGCACATTGGTGATCTCCAGGCCCAATCCGCTGTACAGCGCGGGCGGCGACGCCTCCAAGGAGGTCTACGAGCTGACCAGGCGGTATATGGACGGCCAGATCAAGGCGGATCAGTTCCTGATGGAAATCAACCAGAAGCTCCGGATGATCGCGCTGGAGGGTTGACATGACAAAGCGCGGGCGCTGGGCGCTGCCCTTTCTGCTGCCGGGACTTACGGGGCTGGCGCTATTTTACCTCATCCCATTTGGGGGCGGGGTGTACTATAGCCTGACCGACGGCAGCTTCTCAAACGCCTTCGTCGGCTTCTCCAACTACCTCTCGGTATGGGGAAACCCCATGTTCCAGGTGGGGCTCAAAAATACGCTCCTGCTGTCCGCGGTCTGCGCGCCGCTTGTGTGGCTCGTCTCCTACGCGATGGCGATCCTCCTTCGAAGGGCGGCGGGCGCGGCGCTCGTTCAGAACGCGCTGCTGATCCCGTACCTGATGCCCACCTCGGCGGTGCTTCTGATCTTCCAGGTGGCGTTCGACTACGGCGGCGTGGTCAACCGGCTTCTGGTCTCGCTGGGGCTGGAGCGGGTACTGTGGCTGGGCAGCGGCGCGCTCAGGGTGCCGGTGATCCTCATGTACGTGTGGAAAAACCTGGGCTTTTGCGTGGTGATCTTCACGGCGGCGCTTCTGGCGGTGCCCGACGCCTACTATGAATACGCGAGGCTCGAGGGCGCGGGCCCCGTCCGGCAGGCCTGGCATGTGACGCTGCCGCTGGTGGCGCCCACCGCCTATCTGGTGTTCGTGCTGGCCTGGATCAACGCCTTCAAAATTTTTAAAGAGGTCTACTTCATCGCCGGCGCATATCCGGACGAAGCGGTCTACACGCTGCAGCACTACATGAACAACATGTTTTCCAAGCTCAATTACCAGAACGTCACCACCGCCGCCTATAGTTTTGCCATGATGGTGGTACTCTTGTTCCTCGCGCTGTACGCGCTGCTCATGCGCGCTCGGCGCGGCATGTGAGGAGGGGTAGCGTGGCACGTGCAGGAAAAAGGCCAAAGCGCGTATTTCAGGTGCTTGTGCTGGGATTCATCGCGCTGATCATGCTGACGCCCCTTCTATTCACGTTTTTATACTCGTTCTTTCCGCCTTCGGAAATCACGTCGTTCCTTTCGGGCCGGGGGCGGTACGACGATTCCCTCTGGATGCCTCTTTTGTGGTCCCCGGCGGAAGCGTCTCTCAAGCAGTATTACCGCATCCTGATCGAGGACCTGACGGTCTTGAACTACTTCGTCAATTCCGCCGCGTACATGGCGGGAATTCTCTTGGGTCAAGTGCTGGTCGTTCCTGCGATGGCTTTCGCGCTGGCGAAGGCCCGCTTCCGCGGGCGGGAGGCGCTGTTCTTCGCGATCGTGGTACTGATGGTGCTGCCCTTTCAGGTCACGATGATGCCAAACCTCCTGACGCTGAACGCGCTAAAGCTTCTGAACACCCGCTGGGCGGTCGTGCTGCCCATGTGGTTCTCCCCCTTTTACATCTTCCTCCTGCGCCAGTTCATGGTGGGCGTGCCGGACGAGCTCTTGGAGGCCGCCGCCATCGACGGCGCGGGCCCGGCGCGGGTGTTTTTTTACATCATGCTGCCTACCTGCCGGCCGGCGCTGGGCGCGGCGGCGGCGCTATCGTTCGCGGACTGCTGGAACCTGGTGGAGCAACCACTTTTGTACCTGAGCGGGCGACCGGACCTGTACCCGCTGTCGGTGATGTTCAATGAAATCGCCTCCGCCGAAAAGGGCGCGGCGGTGGCCTTCGCCGGAGCGGCGCTGTACATCCTGCCGGCGCTGTTCATCTATCTCATGTTCCAGCAGGACATTTTGGAGGGCGTCCAGCTGGGCGAACTCAAATGACGAGGGGGAAAGGCATGAACACGAGGCGGTTTGCCGCGAAGGGGCTGATGGCGCTGGCGATTGTCGTGGCGCTCTCCATGTTCTTTGCGCGCACCATCCAGACCATCACCACCACCAAGATCGCCATTACGAAGGCGCAGCAGGGCCGGCTGGAGCAGATCATCCGGCTCGAGGCCAGCCTGGTCTTTCCGAAATCCGAGCCGCTCTCCTATCCCCGGGCCGCGGAGTACAGTGTGGCGGTGAACCGAGTGTACATCCAGCCGGGCTACCGGGTGGCCAAGGGGGACGTGCTGTTTACCGCGACTGTCCTGGACTACCAGGAGAAAAAAGACAAGCTCTCCGCCGACTACCAGGCCGAGGTTCAGAAGCTGGCGGAGGAGGAGATCAAAAACCGGAAGCTGCGCCTGAAGGAAAGCAAGCAGAATGAGCGCTACGAGGCCATGCTTCGCCTGCGGGGGGAATTGGCACAGGCGCGGGCTGGGGCGCTTGCGGCGGCGCTGGTGGAAGGCATTCCCCTTCCGGAGGATACCGCGTTGTGGATGCAGGCCGCCTCAAGCGGGACGGAGCAACTCCGTGCCGCCGTGCAGGCTGTCATGAACAAACAAACGGAGACTCAGGCTGCCATCGACAGCTTCTTTTCCTCCTACAACGAAAAGAAGGTGCGGGTCAACGCGACGCTGTTCAATTTCATCGCTCAGCGCGATGGCATCCTGAAGAAAATGGCGGATATCGAGGCGCAGATGGCTGCGTTAGAGGCGGCGCGCGCGTTTTTCGCGGAGGTGCGCGCTCCCCGGGATGGCTACGTGGTGGAGGTGGGCGTCAAGGAGGGGGAGACCTACGACGGCAAGAAGGCCGCTTGTGCGCTGGATGATCCTTCGAAGCCGCCGGTGCTGCGCGCGGACATCACCGCCGTCAAGCGCGCCATCGAGGACGGTGCGAAAGCTACCGTCAAGTACGGCTCCTTTGAATGGCAGACCACGGTCGCGGGTACCGGTGTTGGTTCGGACGGCAAGCGTTATGTCGATCTGAAGCTGAACGAGCCGGATTTCGCGGACTACGTCAGCCTTTCGAGCCTCGCGATGCGGGGCGACGCGCTGGCTGTTGCGATCTCCCACCGGGCGGGGAGCTCCGCCACGCTGATCCCCGCCAGCGCGCTGCACGAGGACGGCGGCGAAGCATACATCTTCACCGTCAGCCGCGGCAGTTGGGGCGACCTGATGGACACCGGCATGAAGGTGCAGAAGCAGGCGGTTACGATGGTCGACCGGTCGGATTCGGCGGTGGCGCTTGCGGACGAACTGTGGGATACCGAGATCGCCTACCGGGAGGACCATCCGCTGGAGGACGGCGTCCGGGTGATGGAATACGTCCGCTGAGGTGGGGAGGGGGTTGGCCATGCGAGGGCGGGCGCTGGGGATTTGGGGCGCGGGACTGGCGCTGGCGGGGATCGTCATGATGGGGCTGGCGGCGGCGAAGTTGAACGCGCTGCCGGAGGTGCTGCAGTACGCGGCGCTGGCGCCGGCGCAGACGCAGGCGGCCGATGCGCAGAAACCGGTCGGGGATTCGAACGGCGCGGGCGCGGGCCGGGATCAGGAGCAGAAAGGCTCCGGGAAGGCCGCCTCTCCGCTTCTGGGCGCGATGGAAAAGCTTTCGGATGATTCCGCCTCGCTTTCCGAAGCGGTGGCGCTTGTGGACCTCTCCGGCGAGGCTGGGGAGGTTCAGGTAGCGGCCGGGAACGTGAGCGAGAACGCTTCGCTCACCGCGGCGGGCGCACACTATTTTGACCTGTACTTCCGCCAAACGGTCAGCGGGCGGCAGTTCTACCCCGAGGAGCTTCAGCGCGGCGCCGCGGTCGCGGTGCTGTCCGACGGCCTGGCGTTCAAGCTCTTCGGCGGCGTGCACGCAGAGGGAAAGGGTGTGCGTGTCGGAGAGAAGGATTACTTCGTGGTCGGCGTCGTCCGGGAGGACCGCCAGGCGGGGCGGCCGGGGCTTTCCCGGCTGTACATTCCGCTGAAAGAGGCGGCGGAGGATGGGCTGGCCCTCAAAACGCTGACGCTCTCCGGGCGGCCCATCCCGGGAAAGGGCGCGTCCGCGGCGTTCCGGGACATCGCGTTCCGGTGGCTGCCGGGCGGGAATTTTCTGAGCGCGGAGCGGGAGCGAACCTATGCGTTGACCTCGGCGCGCTTCTGCGTTTTCCTCGTGGGGCTTCTCATCCTCTGGGCGCTGGGGCGTTGGACGGCGGGCTGGTCGTCCGGCGCGGTCCGCTCCTTCCGAGAAGACCTGAGGTTCCGCTACCCGGGGGAGATCGCCTGGAGTTTCGCGGGCAGGATGCTTGCTTCGCTAATCGTCTTCGGCGCGCTGGCGGCGGCAGCCTTCCTGCTGATCGGCTTCATGCTGGAGCCGGTAAAGGTCTTCACCGAGTGGGTGCCGACGAACCTGGTGGACTGGAACGAGGTATCTGGCGCGTTCTGGAACGCTCAGGCCGCTTCGTCCGGGCTGGTCGAGGTGCGCACGCCGCTGGCGCTCAGGGCGCGGTTCTTCGGAGGCGTGGCCAATATGGGCGCGATCTTTTTTCTCGCGGGCGCGGCGTTCGTTCTGATCCGACGTCGCGCCGTCCAGACGGATCGGGTCTTGGAAAGGGCGGAGGAAATCACGTGAAACCGCGGCTTTGGAGGATCAACATCCTCGCCCTGTTCCGCTTCGCGCTTGCTGGCCTTACGGCTTTCGCCGCGGGCAATGCGTGCATCGAGTGTATCCCGGCCCGGAGGGAATGCAGGTGTGAGAGGCGTATGAAATCGCCATCCGGGGCATCCGTGAAAAGTACGGCGCGCCGCTGGAACAGTTGATCGGGCAGCGCACGGAGGCCTCCTGCGGCTGGGATGCGGCGAACGCGATCGAACGCTGTACGCTCATGTTCATGGATGGGGACCGCCTCGTATATTCGGTGGACATCGACGTCAAGACCGGAGGAATCACGAACCTCATGAACTGAAAATACCGCTTCGGCGAAAATGGGGGTGAATTTATGACAAGGGCGATTGCGCTGACCTTGATCCTCCTGTTCGCGCTTGCCTGCGCTGCGCCGCAATCCCAGCCGGCGGCGGGCGACCTTGCGCCGTACCGGGAAATCATCGACCGGCTGAACGCCGAATACGGGACTGACGTCCGCCTGGCGACCGCCGAGGAGCAGGCTGAGCTTGAGGAAGAGCTCGGGACTTCCCAAAGTGGAGCCTTGACT
>JAEVZE010000286.1 GCA_023392395.1 Bacillota bacterium | reverse complement strand
AGCTTGAACAGCGTCTGGCCGAACTCGACCACCGCGCCGTTCTGCACGCAGATGTCGACGATCTCGCCGTCGTGGGTGGCGGTGATCTCGTTCATCAGCTTCATCGCCTCGACGATGCACAAAACGTCGCCCTTTTTGACCTTGTCGCCCACCTTCACGAAGGCTTCGGCGTCCGGCGCAGGCGAAGAATAGTACACGCCCACCAATGGCGACTTGACTTCAATGATGTCGTTGAAGTCGACGCCCACGTCCTGAGGCTTTGCCGCAGGTTCCGGTTCCGGCGTCTGCGCCATCTGAACCGGTGCGACCGCAACCGGCAGAAGCGGCGCGCTCGGCGCGCTGCACTCCAGCTTGACGTGATATTCTCCCTCGGTGACTTCGATGGCGCTCAGGCCGTTTTGCCGTAAAATCTGCGCCAGTTCCCGAATCTGCCTGACGTTCATGCGCACCTCCTGATGGCGAGAACCCCGTTGTGGCCGCCAAAGCCCAGCGAAATTGACAGCGCCATCCCGATCTCAGCGCTACGCGCCGCGTTCGGCACGTAATCAAGGTCACACTCGGGGTCGGGTTGTTCCAGATGGATGGTGGGCGGAACGACCCCCGCCTCCAGCGCCAGCGCCGAGGCGATCAATTCCACCGCGCCCGCCGCGCCCAGCATATGGCCGGTCATGGACTTGGTGGAGGAGATCAACGCAGCCCTTGCCGCCTCCTCGCCCAACGCTTTTTTGATGGCCAGCGTCTCCAACTTGTCGTTGAGCGGCGTGCCGGTTCCGTGGGCATTGATATACAACAGCCCGTCGATGCCGCCCGCCTCCCGGACTGCCTGCTCGATGGCCCGCGCGCCGCCGATTGCCTCCGGGTGGGGCGCGGTAATATGGTAGGCGTCACAGGTATTGCCGTAACCGATGATCTCGCCCAGGATTTTCGCGCCGCGCGCCTTCGCGCCCTCATAGGTCTCCAGCACCACGATGCCCGCGCCCTCGCCCATCACAAAGCCGCTGCGGCGGATGTCGAAGGGCAGCGAAGCGCGCTCCGGGTCGTCCGTCTCGCACAGCGCCTTGCAGCTGATGAAGCCCGCGACGCCCAGCGGTTCGACGGTGGCCTCCGCGCCGCCCGCGATGATGGCGTCGGCGTAGCCGTGCTTGATCGCGCGGTAGGCCTCGCCGATGGCGTTGGTGGAGGTGGCGCAGGCGGTGACCACCGGAAGCGACGGTCCCTGCGCGTTGTGCCGGATCGCAATGTTGCCCGCGGCGATGTTTCCGATCATCATTGGGATATAGAGCGGCGACACGCGGCCGGGGCCGCGGTTCAGGAGTTTTTCGGTCTCCTGCACAAAGGTGTGCATGCCGCCGATGCCGCTGCCCACGTACACGCCCAGGCGATCAGGAGCCACCTGGCCCACGATGCCGCTTTCATTCACAGCCTGCTGGGCCGCCGCCATCGCGAATTGGGTAAACAGGTCCATCCTTCGGGCTTCACCCTTGTCAATGCCGAAGGCCTCCGGCGCGAAGTTCTTGACTTCTGCGGCCACTTTTGTTTTGAATTCGGTCGCGTCAAAGCGCGTGATGAACCCGATGCCGCTTTTTCCGGCAAACAGGCTCTCCCCGAACGTAGTAATATCGTTTCCGACGGGCGATATGACGCCCATGCCGGTGATGACCACGCGGTTCATGTGCACTCCCCCTACCCCTACATATACATTCCGCCATCGACCTGGAGCACTTGGCCGGTGATGTAACCCGAAGCGTCGCCTGCCAGGAAGGCTACGGCTTCCGCGATCTCCTCCGCCTCGCCGATCCGGTTCAGCGGCACGGCCTTCAGCGCCTGTGAAAGCACTTCTTCCTTCATCGCGGCGGTCATTTCCGTCTTGATGAAGCCGGGCGCCACCGCGTTGACGGTGATGTTCCTCGCCGCCAGCTCCCGGGCCAGCGTCTTGGTCAAGCCGATCATTCCCGCCTTGGCCGCGGAATAATTGGCCTGCCCCGCGTTGCCCATGTGGCCTGAAACCGACGAGATGTTGATGATGCGTCCGGCTCGCTTTTTGATGAGATCCGGCATGACGGCCTTCGCCATCAGGAACGCGCCGGTCAGGTTGACGTCGATCACCCGCCGGAAATCCTCCTCACGCATGCGCATCGAAAGGCCGTCCCGCGTGATCCCCGCATTGTTGACCAGGATGTCGAAGGGGCCTAGCGCGCCGCGGGCCTCGCTGACCGCCCGTGCGACCGCCTCGCTGTCCGACACGTCGCACTGGAACGCCGCTGCGCGAACGCCCAGCGCCTGAACCTCGGCCAGCGCTTCCTCCGCCGCCTCAATGTTGCCCGCGTAGAACAGCGCCACGTCCGCGCCCAATGAGGCCAGCTTGACCGCCACCGCGCGGCCGATGCCGCGGGTGCCACCGGTGATCAGCGCGATCCTGCCCTTCATGCAAACCTCCCCTTGAGCGCGGCGAGCCCTTCCAGTCCGCCCACGCCGAAAACCTCCGTGCCCGGGTTGATCTTCTGGATCAGCCCAGCCAGCGTATTGCCCGGCCCGACCTCGACAAAGAGGCTCGCGCCACTTGAAATCATGTTTTCAACGGTTTCCTGCCACCTTACGGGCGAGCAGGTCTGCGCGGACAACGTCTCCGCCTCCGCATTTTGCTTGTAAGGTTGCGCGGTCAGGTTGGCGTAGAGTGGCATATCGGGCACGGAGAACGACGCGCCCTCCAGCGCCTTCCGGAAGCCTTCCGACGCCTCTCGCATGAACGGCGAATGGAACGCGCCGGATACGGCGAGCCGGATCGCCCGGCCTCCGTCCGCCCGCGCCGCCGCCACGAGCGCCTCCGTGCTTTCGCTTGCGCAGGCCACGACCGTCTGCCCCGGACAGTTGAAATTGACCGGGTACGCCTCCGGGAGACTTTGGCAGAGCGCGACCACTGACTCTGCGGACAGCTTGACCACTGCGAACATCGCGCCGGGATGCTTTTCGGCTGAGTCCTGCATCAGCTCCGCGCGCTTCACCACCAGCCGAAACGCTTCCTCAAAGGACAAAAGTTCCGAGAACGCGGCGGCGGCCATCTCGCCCAATGAAAAGCCTGCGCAAAACGCGGGCTTGCCCGTGACTTCCTGAGCCGCCAGCGCGCAGGCGTAGTCTACGAGGAACAGGCATGGCTGCGCGTTGATGGTCTGGGTCAGTTCTTCCGCCGGGCCCTCGAAGCACTGCTTCAGGGTGCCGGGGCGGATGGCCTCGGCGCGGTCGAAGTACGGCCGCACCGGGGCGAAGTTTTCATACAGATCCCGGCCCATGCCGGGCGCCTGCGCGCCCTGGCCAGCGAAGACGAAGGCTATCTTGTCCATTTCGGGGCCTCCTGGAACAGCTTCCGGGCCTCCTCCAGGATGGTGTCGATGATCTCCGCGGCGGGCTTGATGTCACACACCAACCCCGCGATCTGCCCGGCCATGAAAGAGCCGTTCTCCAGATCGCCCTCCACGGCAGCCTTGCGCAGTGAACCCGTGCCGAAGGCTTCGATCTCCTCGTTGGTGATGCCAGAGTCGTACTCCATCCTGCCCAGCTGCGCGGTGAACAGATTCTTGAGCGCACGAACCGGGTGGCCCAGCCGTTTTCCGGTCACCATGGTGTCGATGTCTTTGGCGGACACCACTTTCTGCTTGTAGGCGTCATGGATGCGGCACTCGGTGGCGCACAGGAAACGGGTGCCCATCTGCACGGCTTCCGCGCCCAGCATGAACGCCGCCGCGAAGCCACGGCCGTCGGCGATGCCCCCCGCCGCGATCACGGGGATCTTCACCGCCTGTACCACCTGGGGCACCAGCGCCATCGTGGTGGTTTCGCCCACGTGGCCGCCGGATTCGCAGCCCTCGGCGATGACCGCCGTCGCGCCCTCGCGCTCCACGCGCCGGGCGATGGCCACCGATGGTACCACTGGCACCACCTTGATGCCTGCCGGAATCCAGTCCTTCATGTACTTGCCGGGAAGACCCGCGCCGGTGGTAACCACCGGGACGCGCTCCTCCAGTACGACTTTCGCACATTCTTCCACATGCGGGCTCATCAGCATGATGTTGACGCCGAAGGGTTTCTCCGTCAGCTCCCGGCAGGTGCGGATCTGTGCGCGCAGGTATTCGCCGGGCGCGTTCATGGCGCTGATGATGCCAAGGCCCCCGGCATTGGACACCGCGGCGGCCAAATGCGCCTCGCTGACCCAAGCCATGCCGCCCTGCAGCACCGGTTTTTCAATGCCCAGCGCCTCGGTCACTCTGGTGGTCATTCCTTCGTCCCCTCAATGCGGTTGACCAGGTCCTGAACGGTCTTGTCCGAAGCGTCCAGCTCGATGGTCATCGAGAATTCGTCCTCCAGCTTCATGGCGATCTCGGCCACGTCCAGCGAGTCAAAGTCCAGTTCCGCGAAGCTGCTCTCCGGCTTGATGGTCGCAATGTCGATGCCCTTGTACTCCGCCAGAACTTCCGCAACCTTTTCAAACGTCATCGTGATGTCCTCCTATTTTGATGTCATTATATATAATGGCTTTTGCCTTGCGGCCTATGAAAGGTTCCACCGGATCAAGCACGCGCCGGTCACCAGACCCGCGCCAAACGCGGACAGAGCCAGCGTTTGACCCGCTTTCAGCGCGCCTGCGCGGTTCAATTCGTCCAGCAGAATCGGGACCGTCGCCGACGAGGTGTTTCCGTAGCGTTCCAGATTGTGCGGGAACTTCTCCGGCGGCAGTTCCATCCGGGCGCGTACCGCCTCCAGAATGCGGAAATTGGCCTGATGCAGCAGGAAGAAATCCACCTGATCCGGGGCCAGCCCGGTCTGGGACAGGATCGCGCGCAGATCCTCCACGCAAGCGCCGACCGCAAAGCGGTAGACCTCCTGTCCGGCCATGTGCAGGTAATCCTGCGCCACCGGGTTTTCCTCATAGGGGCTGTTGCCGGTGGATGCGCGCATAAACAGCGGCATGCTCTCGCCGCGGGCAGTCAGGCGCATGGCCAGAAGGCCCTCGCCGCCGTCCACCACCACCGCGCCCGCGCCGTCTCCGAAGAGTACGCACTCCTCGCGGCGCGTCCAGTCCACAATGTGGCTCATGGCTTCGGCGCAGACGACCAGAATGCGCTTGGCCTTCCCGGCGCGCAGGTAGGCATCCGCCAGGTCCAACGCATAGACAAACCCGGCGCACGCGCCGTTCAGGTCCAGTGCGGGGCAAGTCGCGCCCACGTCCCGCTGGATGACACAGGCCAGCGCGGGCGTCACCCACTCCCCCTGCACTGTGGAGCATAGGATGAAATCAATCTCCGAGGCAGACACTCCGGCGCATTGGAGCGCCGCCTTTGCCGCCTGCGAAGCCAGCTGGTCCAGGGATTCGGTGGACAAAACGCGGCGCTCCCGGATGCCGGTGCGTGTGGAGATCCATTCGTCGCTGGTGTCCAGGAACTTGGTCAAGTCCAGATTGGTCACGACTTTAGACGGCAGCGCGCTGCCAGTCCCGATGATTCTCAAGATTCTACGCCTCCGTTGGGAGATTTGTTGGTGAGCTCCAACGCCCGCTTGTGAAAGAATTCATTGAGTGCCGTGAGGCCATGGAGCAGCGCGGCCTTTTCCTCTTCCGGAATGCTGCGGCCCACGGTGCGCACCATCTGCCGGTGAAAGTAGCGATGGGAGATGTCGGCTCTACGGCCAAGCTCGGTCAGGCGCACGTAGATACGCCGCCCGTCCACCTCGCAGCGGGCTTTGAACACGAAGCCCTTCTTCTCCAGCCGCTTCACCATCATCGTCACCGACGGCGGAGAAATGGCCAGCGCCTGCGCGATGTCCGTGATCATGCGCCCGCCCGGCCCGGCGTCGCCAACGGCTTCAATCATGTGCATTTCGCTGATCGAAAGGCTGTCGCCGCTAAAGTTTAGCAGCATGGCTTCCTCGATGGCCAGCACCGAGCGGTAGGTGTTGACCAGCATCTCGTTCAGCTGCGCCGAAAACGGATCCATACCGCACCCCATCATTTATTTAGTCTAATTAATTATATGAACGGGATATTCCGTTGTCAAGTGTCTGGAAATGGCTCGGCTGTTAATTTCGCGGAAGTCGGATGGGTTGAAGCGCGGCCCCGGATGTGGTATGATGCCCTAAAAGAGATGCGGGGAGGCGAAATGTGTGCGGAAAATTTGCTGGATCGTAGGCGCGGGCGAATTTTCAGGCCCGCTGCCCCCCATCGCGGACGGAGACCTCGTAATCGCCGCAGACGCTGGCTACAAAACCCTGGTTCAGTTGGGCGTAAAGATCGACCGCGTGGTGGGCGACTTTGACTCGCTGGGCGAGGTGCCCATCCACCCGGACGTCGAGGTGCATCCCGCTGAGAAGGACGAGACCGACATGATGCTGGCGGTGCGCTCGGCCCTGGAGGCGGGCTTTAGCGATGTACGCATCTACGGCGGGCTGGGCGGGCGGCTGGACCACAGCTACGCTAACATGCAGACCCTGCTGTCCATCGCCCGGCAGGGCGCGCGGGGCTGGCTGATCGGAAAAGACGTTGCCATCACCGCCGTCGTGAACGGCGAACTCCGGTTTTCTGAGGCGGCGGAAGGCATCATTTCCGTGTTTGCCGCCGACGGAACCGCTTATGGCGTAACGCTGGAGGCTCTCAAATACCCCCTGACCGATTATACGATGACCGCCGACGTGCCCATCGGCGTCAGCAACGAGTTCACCGGCAAGCCTTCGCGCATCTCCGTGCGGGAAGGCGCGCTGATCGTGATGGCAGGCGCGCAGGCCCCGCTGTGGCTCATCCCGCAGGAGAAAGAGTAAGCCCGGACCCTTGAACCCCATTCAAGAATGCTGCTTTTGCAAGATTCTCTAGAAATTGAGACAGGAAACCGTCAGCTTTACTTCCCCATAAGGAATTCCTGCAACTCCCTCGGCGCCAAGAACTGGTGCGGCGCGTGTTTCATCATATACTCCCGGGTCACGAAAGCGGTGTCAGACCATCCGGCCCAGGCGAAGGCGACGTTTCGGCTTCGGGCCATGTCGAAGCCCAGCTTCAAATCGTCCACCATCAGCAGGTCCTTGGATTCAAAGCCCAGCGTCTCCATGATGGCGTCCAGTGGGTAGGCGTGGGGCTTTCGCTGCATTTCCGGCAGCTCCCAGCCGAACACCATGTCCGGTTCAAAGCCAAAATGCGCCCGGTAGTCCCTGAGGATGGTGCGCCGTTCCGAGTGGGACACCACACACACCCTTCCGCCCTGCGCGCGGTAGCGTGTCAAAAGCTCCTCAAAGCCCTCGTAACAGTCGGGAATGCGCTGGGTATAGCGCTGCCATATCTCCTGTTCGATTTTCATCTCTTCGTCGGTAAAATGGTACACATCCCGGCACATAGGCAGAAAGCCGGGATCGAAGTTGTAGGTGATGAATTCCGCAAGCGAAATCTCCGGCATTTCGGGCCGGAGCAGGCGCACGGTTTCAACGAAGGAGGGGTAGTGGATCTCCGGCGTAGAGCGGACCAGCGTGTCGTCGTGGTCCAGCACCAGACAGGGATAGCGCATGGCAACCTCCATAAAAAGTCCATTATTCTGCTTACATGCTAACCCAATGGGCTTCAATCGTTCCCGGCGACCCGCGCGGCGGGAACGTGTTTCCATAACCAGTGCAAACACTGGTGGAGGAAACATTACCATATGTCAGTGAGCCGCCCGGAAATTCTTGAGAATTTCAGGCTCACGCAGGTTTCCTCCCAAGCGCCCAAGAGCCGCTCGGCGGATTTTGGGCGCATCGATTTTTGTGACTTGGTCACGGAACCGGTCCTCCGCGCGGAGTATACTGTTCTCACAAACCAAAAAGGAGCGCGATACACAATGTCTGTCGTAAATTTGACCATGGAAAACTTCCAGAGCGAAGTTTTGAACAGCGAAAAGCCGGTACTCGTGGATTTCTGGGCCAGCTGGTGCGGCCCCTGCCGCATGGTGTCCCCTCTGGTGGACCAGATCGCAAGTGAAAACCAGGAGGTCAAGGTCGGCAAGGTGGACATCGATGCTCAGCCGGAGTTGGCGGGCGCATTCCGCGTGATGAGCATCCCGACGCTGATGGTTTTCAAGGAAGGCAAAATGACCAAGAGCGTCGTGGGCGCCCGGCCCAAGGC
>JAEVZE010000052.1 GCA_023392395.1 Bacillota bacterium | reverse complement strand
GTTTTTTCTGAGAATCTGCGCGCTACCGCTCATCCTTCGAGCCTCCCACCGCATAGAGTATGACTTCCTGTTCGGTCAGATCCTTCCGGTCAACGGTGCCGACCAGCTTGCCCTCGTGCAGCACGTAGACCCTGTCGCACAGGTTAATGATCTCCGCCATCTCGGAAGAAATCAGGATCACGCCCACGCCCATCCGGACGATCTCGTAGATCAGCCGGTAGATTTCCTGCTTGGCGCCCACGTCGATGCCCTTGGTCGGCTCGTCCAGGATCAGGATGCGGGGCTTTGTCACCAGCCACTTGGCGAGCACCACCTTTTGCTGGTTGCCGCCCGACAGGTTGAGCGCCTTGGTTTCATAGGACGCGGTCTTGAGCCGGAGCTTTTTAGAGACCTGGTCGACTGTCTCGTCGTTCAGCTTTCGGTCCAGGCGGACGAATTTGATCAGGCGCTTCAGAATCGCGATGGTGATGTTGAAATCCACCGTCTGCTTGAGGATCAGCCCCTCGTGCTTTCGGTCCTCCGGCGCCAGCACGATGCCGTATTCCACCGCGTCGGACGGGGTGCGGATGGCGATGGGCTTTCCGTCCAGCAGGATGTCGCCCTTAATAGCCCGGTCGATGCCGATCAGCGCGCGCATGACCTCCGAGCGCCCCGAGCCCATCAATCCGTAGAAGCCCAGAACCTCGTTTTTGCGCAGATTGAAGCTGATGTCCTTGACCCGCCCGGAGGTGATGTGGTTGGCCTCAAAGAACACTTCCCCGGGCGACGTGGCGTGCTCCGGATAGATGTTTTCTATTTCGCGGCCGACCATCATGTTGATGAGCTGGTTTTTGGTGATGTCTCCGATGTTTTGTGTTCCCACGTAGCAGCCGTCGCGCAGCACCGTCACGCGGTGACAGCTGCGGAAGATTTCGTCCAGCTTGTGGGAAATGAAGATGATGGTCACGCCCCGCTCGCTGAGCGACTTCATAATGCCCAGCAGCGTATCCACCTCGTCGCCCGCCAGCGAGGCCGTGGGCTCGTCCATGACCAGGATTTTCAGGTCCTGGGACAGCGACCGGCAGATTTCGATCATCTGCCGCTGGGCGACGCTCAATTTTGAAACGCGCGTATCCGGGCTGAGGCCCGGCATGCCGATCGTCTTTAAAAGCTCTCTTGCGGCCTTCTCCATCGCCTGGTCGTCGACGATGCCGAGGCGGTTGACCGGAAATTTCCCCAGAAAAATGTTTTCCGCGACCGTCATGTTGGTCGCAAGGCTCAGTTCCTGATGGATGACGCTGATGCCCGCGGCGGCCGCCACCGATACGTCCGTCATGACGATCGGCGCATCGTCGATGTAGATTTGACCCTCGTCCGGCTTGTGGATGCCGGCGAGAATCTTGATCAGCGTGGACTTGCCGGCGCCGTTCTCGCCGATCAGGGCGTGAATCTCCCCGCGCCGGACCTGAAAGGTGATCCCGCTGAGCGCCTTGACGCCCGGGAACACCTTGGTCACGTTCTCCATCCTGAGGATGAACTCGCTCATCTAAAAACCTCGTTTCGAAGAAAAGAGCCCGCGGGGGATGCACGCGGTCGCCCGCGGGCTCTTTCGTTCTGACCGTTTGCGAATCTGGGTTTAGAAGCCGGAGAACTGGCTGTAGTTTTCCGCGTTGATCTCGGAGCACAGCAACTGCTGGCTCTTTTCAACGGTCTTGCCGGCGAAGTAATCCACGGCGTTCTTGACACAGGCCTTGCCGAGCTCGGCGGGCAACTGGGCGGCGGTGGCCGTCAGGTAGCCGGACTTGATCAGCTCGATGGCGTTCTTGGTGCCGTCCACGCTGGTGACCTTGACATCGCCCGGGGCGAAGCCGTTGGCCTGGAGCGCGGCGCAGATGCCGATGGCGAACACGTCGCCGGTGGTGAACACGCCCGCCAGATCCGGGATGCTCTGGATCAAGTTTTCCATGATGGTCTGGGCTTCTTCGGTGGTGCCCTTCTGCACGATTTCTTCCTGCACGATCTGGATGTCCGGATAGTCCTTCAGCTGATCATACAGGGCCTGCTTGCGCTGGTTGACCGCTTCGCTGCCAGTCGTGGTGATGGTGACGATCTTGCCCTTGCCGCCAATGGCCTTGATCAGCGCGCCGCCCGCGATTTCGCCGGCGCTGTAGTTGTTGGCGGTGACGGTGGCGATGACGCCGTCGCTCTCACCGGCCGGGGTATCCATGACGAACACCGGGATGCCGGCGGCCTTGCACTCGTCAATGGCCGGGAGGATGGAGTTGGAATCAACGGGGATCAGGACGATGGCCTTGCAGCCCTGCGCGATCAAGTCGTTGACCTGGTCAAGCTGCTTGCCGGAGTCGAAGCCCGCGTCGGTCACGATGACGGAGCACTCGGAGTCGTATTCCTTGACACCTTCTTCAACGCCAGAGATACAGGTTGCGTAGAACGAGTTGGTCGCGTTGGGCACCGCGACGCCATACTTGCCGGCTTCCGCCGATGCCACGGTGAACAGGGAGAGAACCAGAACCATTGCCAGAACCGTCGCCAGGATCTTCTTCATCTTCCAGGACTCCTTTTCTGTGAGATTTGCACCAATCAGAACGAATATCTCGTTCATTTGGCCGTCGAGATGATGATAACATATAAGCAGATACAATGCAATACATTATAATACAATTTAGGAAATTTTTTTGCTCGCGAGGAAGATTTTCCTCTCGATCAAAAGCGATGGCCCCGGCTTGGCTGCTCGGGTCCTTCTTCTATTCCATACGCCATGCCGGATTTGGGAGCGCCCGAACTCCCAGGCAAAGTGGTGAACGAATTTGGCCATTAAGGAGATGTGCGTATGAACCGTATCCATTTGCAGGACCGCTACCGGGACGTTGCCTGGGCCATGGAACGGTTTACGGAGGCAGAATACGCCTATGTCGCGGCAAGCAGGGAGGACGGCGTCCCCTACAACATCCCGCTCTGCGTGGTGCGGGTGGACGGCGCCCTGTATTTCCACACCGCGCTGGAGGGCCTGGCGGTGGATCTGTTCCGGCGGGACTGGCGCCTATGTGTGAGCTGCACGACCTATACCCTGCGCGACCCGGAGCATACCACGCTGCTCTTCCGCTCGGCCATGGCGTTCGGCACGGTTTCCGAGGTGACGCAGCCCAATGAGAAAAAGGAAATTATGCTCCGCTATTTTGGCAAATATCTGTCCGGCGACCCAAAGCGGAGGCGTATGCCGTGCGCGCTTCCACCCGCGCCGCCGTCTGGCGCATTTCCATCCGGGAAGCTGTGGGAAAAGAAAACAAGGCCGAATAGCACGGACTGGATATTCGCATATTCCACCGAAGTACCATCAAGGCTTGCCTATGGGATACCCGCGATCCTGTTTGACAATACCGTGAAAGCGTTGTTGCCAGGCAAGTCTGGGTCCCATAAAGCAAGCCTTCCGTGCAGGTTCGCACGTGCGTTATACCCCTGAAATAACCTTCTCGTTCGGTCAGTACCGCCTAGATCGCACGGAATTCCTTCCACCGGCCACTTTTAAAGCGCAGCAGAAAGGCGAATGATCGGCCCAGCCAGTCCATGCCCATCGCAATCCACACACCCCAGACGCCCATGTGAAGCCCGATGCCTAGAAGATACGCCGTGCCCAGACGGAAGACCAGCATGGAGGCGATGCCCGCAACCATGGTGAAGCGCACGTCGCCCGCCGCGCGAAGGCCGTTGGGGAGGTTGAAGGAAGTCGGATGCAACAGCGCAGCCATGGCGTTGTGCGCCAGGATCAGATAGAAGCTGAGCCGCCACGTCTCCTCCGACAGCGCGTACAGGCCGCGAAGCCCCGGCAGCACGGCCCCGACGGCGAGCGCCATCAGCGCGGTCGCCACATAGGATACCCGCATCAACTTTTTCAGGTTCTTCTCCGCCTGAGCGTATTCACTCGCCCCAACGCACTGGCCCACCACGGTGATTACGGCCAGGTTCATGGCGCTGGCGACCACGATGGCGAACTGATCCACGCTCTGCGCCACGCCGTTCGCCGCGATCTGGGCGGTACCGAACAGCGCCACAATGCTGGTGACCAGCACCCTGCCCAGCGTGAACAGCCCATTCTCGATGCCGTTTGGCACCGCGATGCGCAGGATTCGTCTGATCATCTGCCGGTTCCACGAGAGGATCTCCCGCCAGCAAACGCGCACCGCGTTCTTCCCGCCGAAGGCCATGCCCGTCATCACGACGCCCGCCACCGCGCGGGAGATGAGCGTCGGCACCGCCACGCCCGCGACGCCGGCCTTCAGCACGAACACCCCGATGGCGTTGCCCGCGATGTTGAGGACGTTCATCAGGAGCGACACGTACATGGTGGCGTTTGTCCTGCCCATCGACCGGAACAGCGCCGCCGAGGAATTGTAGACGCCCAGAAAGGGAAAGGAGAACGCGGTGATCACAAAATACGTGACGGCTGCGCGCATCACATCCTCGTCCACCGCGCCGAACAGGATGTGCAGAATGGCCTTGTGGAAGACAAGGCACACGACCATCAGTCCTGCGGAGACGAGGAAAGAAATTGTCTGCAGCTGACTGGCGGCAAAGTTCGCATTGTCCGGTTCGCGGCTTCCCAAATATTGGGATACAATCACCGCGCCACCGGTGGCGACTGCGGCCAGCAGTGTGATGACCAGCGCGTTCACCATGTCCACCAGTGCCACGCCCGAGATCGCCGCCTCGCCCGCGTAGGAAACCATTATGGTGTCCGCCATGCCAACCAGCATGGCCAGAAGCTGTTCCGCGATCAGCGGCAGGATCAGCCGCCGGAGAGCCCTGTTGTCAAACATCGTCCTTCCCTCCATTGCGGCGCTCAAGTCTCATGCCCCTCAATCATTCGTGGGCCGAGGGGGGTCATCACGGCAGCAATGACCGCAAGAAATGCCCCAACCACAGGATAGGGCGTTTGATTAGCAATGTCAAATGCCTATATTGGATGCAGTATCATGCATTTTCCGCATGATTTTTTCGGCTGAACGCCGCTCCGTTTTCTTCAGAGTATAAAAATGGTATACTGGATTCAAGAAAATGCATGGAGGGACAGGATGGACATTCGGGTCCTGAAATACTTCCTGGCGGTCTCGCGGGAAGGGAATATCACCAAGGCGACAGAAGCGCTTCACGTCACCCAGCCGACGTTGAGCCGCCAACTGATGGACCTGGAAAAGGAAGTCGGCGCCCAGCTCCTCGTTCGCGGCAAGCGACAGGTCACCTTGACGGACGCCGGTGTCTTGTTTCAACAACAGGCTAAGGAAATGATCCTCCTCCTGGAGAAAACAGAGCGGGATCTGGCAGAACTCAAGGATCTGGTGGGCGGCGTCGTGGCCATCGGCTGCGTGGAAACCGTCGTGGCGCATTTGCTTGCGGACGCCCTTCTACAATTTTCCAGAGAGCACCCCATGGTGCAGTACGAACTGTACAGCGCCGATGGAGACGACGTGCGCGAAAAACTGGACCGGGGCGACATCGACATCGGCATCCTGCTTGAACCTGTGGAAGCCGCGAAATATGATTATATCCGCCTACCGTGCACGGAACGATGGGGCGTTCTGATGCGGCGGGACGACCCCCTTGCACAGACGGGCAGCGTACGCGTGGCGGAGATCCTACCGCTGCCGCTGATCCTTCCCCGGCGTAGGATCGTTCAGGAAGAAATCCAGGGCTGGCTTGGGGTGGAAAGCAGCAATCTGCGGATCGTCGCCTCACACAACCTGCTGACAAACGCCATTGCGTTGATTGAACGTGGCCTGGGATACGCGATCTGCGTGGAGGGCGCTTACACCATCCGCCCGAGCGAGGCGGTCCGATTCGTCCCCTTCGCGCCCGAGCGCATCACGGGGCATGTGCTGGCGTGGAAGAAAAACCGTGCGTTCCCATCGGCAACGTCGTGTTTCATCCAGTTTATGAGGAACCATTGATCGGCGAATACAGATTTTCCGCCATACAGGAAGGGCCTTAATGGCGATCCCCACTGGCGCGAGAAAACTGGAAGGGCCCGCATGCCGGAAAACAGCAGCGAGCCCTCAAGTATCCAAGAACCAGAGGAGATGTGCGGCAGCCACGTTCACAGCGCGCGCACCACGTGCAAAGCGACTTACTGGATGGTAAACCCGCCGTCCACCACGAGGTTCTCGCCGGTGATCATGTTCGATTCGTCGCAGGACAGGAATAGGATCGCCGCCGCGATTTCGTCCGCCTCCGCAAATCGGTTCGCCGGAATCGCCTTCAGCATTCTTTCTTTCACTTCTCCCTGCCACGCCCGTTCGCCCATGTAGGTGCGAACGACGGTGGGCGCCACGCCGTTGACGTTGATCCCGAATTCCGCCCACTCCAGCGCCAGCACCTTGATCATGCCGATCATGGCGGCCTTGCTCATGGTGTAGCCGACGTGCTTGTCGATGGCGATGAACCCGGCCTGAGAAGTCACGCAGACGATCTTGCCGCCCTTTCCCTGCCGGATCATCACGTTTCCGACCTTTTGGGTAAGCCGGAAGGGGCCGACTGCGTTGACGTTGATCTGGTTTTCCACGAGCGCCACGTCAATGTCCTCAGCGCTCTCCAGATCCACGCGGCCCGCGATGTTGGCGAGGATGTGAATCTCCCCAAAGGTTTCCAGCGCCTTGGCGACGACGGCTTCCACATCCTCCGGCTTCGTCAAATCGGCCTTCACACCGATGGACTTTACGCCAAACTCCCGCGCAAGCCCGGCCGCCACTTCCGGAACGTCCTCCTTGATGTCCACCAGCACCAGGTTCGCACCCTTCCGGGCGTACATCCTGGCCGTCTCGCCGCCGATGGCGCCCGCACCCCCCGTGACGATCGCCGTCTTTCCCTCAAGAGAAAACGCCCCGGTCACCGGTCTGTACTGAATCATTGCATGCACCTCCTGAATATTCCATGATCTGGCTTTGGGCTTATTGTAACGCAAAACGCCCGTCCGGAAAAGCCCCATTCCATCAAAGATATCCTGAAGCCTTGCCCGTGTCTGCCAATCCATTGACAGCCGGATGACCTTACACAACCGAGTCACGAGCAAATCTTCTACAAAGCGCGTCGTCCCGCTTGCAACGCAAATCTATCATGGAATCACCTCGTGACTTCAACGATATCCTTGCTTAACTGATGAATCGCACGGAAACGGGGTACATTTGGGGCCGTGCCCGGACTGGATCGGCCATAATTAAACTGTACGAAAATAATGATGGCATGGTATAATGGCACGCAAAGGAAAGTAGAAAACGGCCCGACCAATCCCGCCAGAATGCGAAGGCGGCTTCAGAAACTGGAGGGCAGCAACAATTCTCCCTTTCCCACAGGAAGGCGGCCACACCATGACGCGAGACACGAAAGCGGTTCTTGAAATTGCGCTTTCCTGCATGATCTGGAGTTTTTCGGGCCTGTTGTCCAAGCTGGTGCCGTGGAACGCGCTCTCGATCGTAGGCTTTCGATCGCTGATCGCCGTCATCCTGGTCGGTCTCTACCGGCGCAGCTTCCGTCCGTCTTTGACGCGGGGCACGTGGCTCGGCGCGGGCGCCGTGCTCATTACGGCGATTCTCTTTATCTTTGCCAACAAGCTGACCAGCGCGGCCAACGCGATCGTGCTGCAGTATGCGATGCCCATCTTCGTGATCCTGTATTCCGTGATCTTCCGGCACAAGCACCCCAGCGCGCTGGAACTGGGGACGGTTCTGATGGCTGCCGCGGGGATCCTGCTGTGCTTCGCGCAGGGCCTTCAAGGCGGAGGTATGCTCGGCAACCTGCTCAGCCTCCTGTCCGCCGTCACCTATGCGGTGATGTTTCTGGCGGGGCAGCGCAGCGATTGCGAAGCGCTGGACTACACATACCTCGGTGCCCTGACCGGATGCGCGTTGCTCCTGTTTATGCCCTTCGATCCCGCGATACGCGCGAATTTGACAGAGTGGTCCCTGGCCGCGCTGATGGGCGTATGCCTGGGCCTTGGATATCTGTTCTTTAGCTTCGGGATGCGAAACGGGATTTCGCCGCTCTCCGCAGCGATCATCGCCAATGTGGAACCCATCCTCAACCCCACCTGGTGTTTTCTGTTCCTGGGCGAATGGCCCGGCCTTCTCACGCTTTCCGGTGCGGTCATCGTGCTGACCGCGGTATGCGGCTACACGATCCTTTCCACAAGGACCGAAACGAAATCCGCCTGATGCGCATCCACCTCTCATGCAATGCAGCCTCAGCTTGTCGCCGGATTTCCATACACTCAATACCAAGGAGCCTCGCGGCTGATGTCCGCGAGGCGCTTAACGTTTCTATTCAGAGCCTAAGGTCTTCTAGCCCTCCCGCACCCACACGATCATCTCGCCCTCGCCCCGGTTGGCCCAGGTGTAGTACGGGATGAACGTCAATTTGGCAGGCTGCTTACTGGGCTTCGTCGCAAGGTATGGCGCGCCGTCCGGCTGCGCCGCCAGCCGCTCACCCCGGGCGTGAATCTCCAGGATTCCACCCAGCTTGGCCGACCTCCAAGCTTCATCCAGACTGGAATCGGCGTCCAGCCACACCCCGGAGAGCAAGGGACCGTTATCAGCTTCCTCCAGGCAGAACACCAACGGGCCGCGCATGAGGGCCACGCGCCCGATGTTCTCGCGCACGCGCGGGTCGGCGTACACGCGGCGGGGTACCAGCTCAATGCGCAGCGTGAGCAGGTCGTCCTCGCGCCAGTCACGTTCGATCCTGGCATAACCCTTCTCGCAGGGGGCCTGCACGGCCTCGCCGTTCACCAGGATCTGGTACTGCCCACCCGCGTAACCGGGAATGCGCAGGTTCATCGCGTAACGCCCTTCGGGCATGGTAAAGCGCATCTCGCCCTCGTATGGGTAACTGGTGTCCAGCCGGATGTTCAGCGTTCCGGCCTGGGTTTTCAGCGCGACGCTGCCCGCGATGTACTGGTGCGCGTACACCTCGCTGCCTGAGACCCCGTAGGCGTAGACGCCCAGGGACATCACCAGCCTGGCCAGGTTGGGCGGGCAGCAGGAGCAGCCATACCACTTGGGCCTTACGGGCAGCACGTGCTTCTTCTCTGGGTCTTTCTTCGAAGCCTCGGGCCACACCTCCAGCGGGTTCACATAGAAGAAGTTGTGTCCGTCCAGCGACATTCCGGCAAGGCAGGTATTGAACAGCGCCTGCTCCATCGCGTCGGCGTAGCGGCTGTCGATCTCGATTTGGAGCAGCGCCCGTGCGAAGAAGCACAGCGCGATCGACGCGCAGGTCTCGGCGTATACGGTATCGTTGGGCAGGTCGTCGTCGAAGGTGAACGCCTCGCCGTGGTGGGTGGACCCCACGCCCCCGGTAATGTACATGCGGTGTTTCACCATGTTGTCAAACAGTTTGCGGCATGCAAGGACCAGAGATTCGTCGCCCGTCACGCGCGCGAGGTCCGCCATCCCGGTGGCCATGTACAGCGCGCGCACGCTGTGGCCCTCGAGCGCCGTCTGCTCGCGCACGGGCAAATGGTTCTGCGCATAGCGGTCGCCCAGCTTGTGAATCGGGAAGTGGTACGCGCCGCCCCGTTTTTCGTGTTCCAGCTGGAAGAAGTTGGGTTTCTTTCCGCGCTCGTCGATGAAGTAGCGGGCCAGCTTCAGCATCAGCGGATCGTCTGTCGCGCCATACATGCGGATCAGCGCCAGTTCGATCTCCTGATGCCCCGGATAGCCGTGCAACTTGCCCTCCTCCGGTCCCAGCACGGTGTCGATATGGCGCGCCATGCGCGTCATGATGTCCATCAGCTCCCGCTTGCCTGTGGCCTCATAATAGGCCACGGCCGCTTCCATCATGTGTCCGGCGCAGTAAAGCTCGTGGCAGTCCCGAAGGTTGGTCCAGCGCTTGCCCGGCTCCTTCACGGTAAAAAAGGTGTTCAGGTAGCCGTCGGGCTGCTGCGCGCGTCCGATCAGGGTAATTACCTCGTCGGCGAGTTTTTCCAGATGCTCGTCACGCCGCGCGCTCAGTGCGTAGGCCACCGCCTCCAGCCACTTGGCCACGTCGCTATCCTGAAACACCATGCCGTAGTATTCGCCCTCTGCCTCACCCGCGGCGATGCGGAAGTTTTCGATGGCGTGGCTGGGCTCGGCGTTCGGCACGCGGTCGTTGAGCGCCTCCCACTGATAAGGAATCATTTCGTCGCGCACCAGATCGTACACGCGCCGCCAGAATCCGCCGCCGATTGCGAAATCGCGGGCCTTGGGCGTCGTTATCGTGTTCATGTCGTCACCTCTTGTGTTATTGCTCGTCGCGCAGCGAGAAATACATGGTGTATTGCTCGTCGCCCAGCTGGCTCAGCCGGATCAGCGCCACGTTGACCTGTTGATCCTGCGTGTGATACATAGGCTTTTGCTCCACATGCGCCAAACGGCTGTCGCGCCTGATCAGTTCCCTGGGGTGCGACCGCCCGCGGGGCATCAAAAGCGCGTCGTTGTCGGTGAGCCCGACCAATACGTCCGGGCCGTCCATGAAGGCCACCCGGCCGGGGTCGTCCGGCAGCGGATGCGCCGAGATGGCCGAGGGGAAGTACACGGTCAAGCTGCTTTTTTCCCATTTGCGGTCCAGCGCCACCACACAACCTGCCGCGCCGCCCGCGACAGACTCCCCATCCAGTTCGATCTGCGCCTGACCGTGCACCCACCATGGAATGCGCAGCTCCAATTCGAACTGCTGCGCCGCGTCACATTCCACGTCGATCAGGTACCGCTGCCCGCTGAACGGGGCCAAGCTCTCCTGAATCCGCTTGGGGTAGGGACGCCGCAGCGGGTAGGGAAAGTTGTAGTCTTCGCGGATGCGGATGCGTACCTGCGATCCCTTCACGGTAAATCCGGCCGAAACCGGGCGGTACTGCGCGATGGTCAGCCCCGCGTCGCTTTGGTAGAGGGTGTTCGCGGCGTGCAGCATGTGCGCCTGCACCAGCGTGCCGTGGCAGCACCAGAAGTTGCCTGTGGGCGTGCCCCAGTTGACCCGCGCGCCCGCCTGCATCGGCAGATAGTAGGCCACCATGCCGCTAACCGGGTGCTGCTGCGCCAGGATGCCGTTTCGGAAGTTGCGCTCGATGTAGTCCTGATACTCCATCCGGCCGGTGTGCCTGAACAGGAAATCGGCCAGCCGGATCATGTTGTAGACAGTGCAGTGCTCCTGGTTGTCCTCGTTGAGCCGGTCGGTAAACGAGAACGGGGGCGTCCAGGCTTCGTAGCAGGTCTGTCCGCCGGTGACAAAGTATCCTCGATTGGTCACGGCCATGTCCCAATAGGCGCGCGCAACCTCCAGGTACTTTACGTCTTGGGTCACCTCGTAGGCGCGGGCGCAGCCCAGCGCCTCGGGGATGGTGGTGTTGGCGTGCATGTTCGAGAGCACGTCCTTGCCGCGCAGCATCGGCTCAAACACTTTGCGACGGTAGTAGCGCTCCATGAGGTGTTTGTGTTTTTCGTCGCCGGTCACCGAATAGAGATCGGCGAAGAACTCCATCATGCCGCCGGTCTCCACATCCAGGATCTCGTCAAACTGCTCCTCGGTGAACCGCTGGCTGAACTGATAAAACCAGTCGGCGGCGTCCCGGGCGATGGTGAGCGCCATGTCGCTTCCTGCGAAGCGGTGCATGTCCATCAGCCCCATCAGCGTCTTGTGGACGGTGTACTGGGGCGCCCAGATGCGTTTGCCCCGCGCGACCCAGTCCAAATACTGCCGGGGGATGGAGAACACCCAGCCGTCTCCGTGCTCCAATTGGCAGCGCCTGAGCTCCCGCACGATGTGGTCGCCCTTGCCCTTCAATTCGTCGTTGCCCATATAGGCCCAGCCCCAGGCACAGGCTGACAGATAGTGGCCCAGGAAGTGGCCACGAAGCTGGCAGGTGGGTGATTCCCAGCCGGTGTGGATCCCCGCGGGCAGCGTGTGCCCCGGCAGCGTGTCCGCGATCAGCCCCGCCTCGTTGTAGAAGTTGAGCAGCAGCTTGTCGCACTCCAGCGACATCATGTATTGACAGTTGATCGTATAGCGGTGGTACAGTTCGCCGCTCGCCAGCTGAATCGAGCCGGGCGCAGCCGCGGTATAAGTTCGCATGGAAGCATCCTCCCCGAATGTTTTGTGACTGGGCGCGCTTATCAGTCCTTCATACCGGACAGCATGACGCCCTTGACGAACTGGTCCTGCCCGATGATGAACGCGATCAGCACCGGGATCATGCTCAGGAACGCGCCGGCCATCAGCGCCGGCCAGTTTGTCATATACATGCCCTGCATGGTCGCGATGCCCAGCGGCAGCGTCTTGAGGTTCTCGGAGTTGATGTAGATGAAGGGGTTGAAGTAGTCGTTCCACACGCCCATGAAGATGAAGATCAGAAGCGTGGTGATGGTGGGCTTGGCCATGGGCAGCATGATGTGGCCGAAGATCTGGAACTGGTTGCAGCCGTCGATCTTGGCGCTGTCCTCCAGCGCTTGCGGCACCGTCACGAAGAACTGGCGCAAAAGGAACGTGCCGTAGGCCGACACGACCGCAGGCAGTATCAGCGACCAATGGGTATCCACCAGGCCGTAAGACTTCATCATGATGAAGTTGGGGATGACCGTGACCTGGAAGGGGATCATCATCGTGGCTAGGTACAGAAGGAACAGCTTTTCCACACCCCGGAACTTGATCCGGGCGAACACGTAGCCGGCCATGCAGCTGGTGAACAGCTGCAATATCACCACCCAGAAGGAGACCTTGAGGGAATTGAACAGGTACAGCATGAACGGGAACCGCTCAAACAGCTGGGAATAGTTTTCGAACGCCAGCTTGGATCCAAACAGCGTGGGCGGGAAGGTGAACACCTCGTTGAGGGGTTTGAGCGAGGTGGTGACCATCCAGATGAAGGGGATGACCATGGTGAACGCTCCGATGGTCAGAAAGAGGTACAACAAGATGCGGTTGACGCGTTGGCCAGGCGTCCTCGGACGTGCTTCCATAAGGCCTTCCTCCTTTCCGTCAGTATACGACCTTTTTCTGGAACAGCATGTTGGCCAGCGTGATCATCAACACCAGCGCGAACAACAGATACGCCAGCGCCGAGGCATAGCCCGTATAGAAGAATTTAAAGCCGTTCTGGTAGATGTAATGCACCAGCGTCGAAGTGGCGCGGCCCGGGCCGCCCCCCGTCATCAGCTGCACCAGATCAAACACCTGGAACGAGCTGATCACCGACATGACGAACACGAAGAACGTGGTGGGCGAGAGCAGCGGCCAAGTGATGTGGCGGAATTTCTGGAGGCCGTTTGCGCCGTCCAGCTCCGCGGCCTCGTAGTAGGTGGTAGAGATATTTTGAAGCCCGGCCAGGAACAAAAGCATGTTATAGCCCAGGTTTTTCCAGATGGAGGTTGCGATGACGGCTGGCAGCGCGTACACCTGCGAGTTCAGCCACACGGGCGGCTCGGTGACGCCCACCATCTTCAGGAAGGAGTTCAGAAGGCCGAAATCCGGGTTGTACAGCCATTGCCACACCAGCGAAACCGCCACGGCCGAAGTGATGACCGGCATGAAGAACGCGGCGCGCAGGATCTTGACAAACTTGATCTTCTGGTCCAGCGCCAGCGCCAGCATCAGCGAGATGAAGATGCCGATGGGCACCACGCAGCCGGTGTACACCAGCGTGTTTTTGACCACCTGGCCCACGATCTTGTCGTAGATGAACATTTCCTCATAATTGTACAGCCCGACCCACTGCGGCGGCGTGAGGATGTCGTAGCTGGTAAAGCTCAATAGCAGCGAGGCGATCACCGGGAACAGGGTGAACATGAGAAACCCAAGCAGGTTGGGCGAGAGCATCACAAAAGCCCAAAACCCGTCCCTGTCGCTCAACCGATGACGCGGCTTTGCAGTCTGGCGTGCAAGCATGGGTCACTGCACCTCATTTCTTATTGCTTGTTGGTGTGCGTGCGGAAGTACGCGGCGCGGTAGCTGCCCGGAGGCATGCCTTCGTAGCTTTTGAACAGCTTGATGAAGTACTTTTCATCCTGAAAGCCCAGCGCATAGGTGATCTGCCGGATGCTCAGGTCGGTGTTCATCAGCATCTCGCGCGCCTGAACGATCTTGATTTCGTGGATGTACTTGATCAGGGAAAGCCCGGTGTGCTGGCGGAAGAGGCTGGACAGGTAGTCTGCGTTGTAGCCGAATTTCTCGGCGATGCCCGAGGCGCACATCGGTTCGCTCTTGTGGACGCGGATCCACTCCAATACCTCCAAGAAGCGCTTCATCTGGCTGCGTTCGGATTGGGACACCGGGGCGTCGCCCTGCTGCTTGGAGTCGATCAGCTGGCGGGACATCTCGATCAGGATGCTGGTTAGGCAGTAGTCTGCCGCAAAGCGCGTGTAGGCGTCGGAGTTTGCGATGTGCAGCAGCTGCTTCATCTGAATGATCAAGCGGCTCACGTTCTCGCACTGGAAGAATTCAGGGCACAGAACCCGATCCGAATGGCTGAAGCGGTACATGCGGCTTCGGATGCGGTCAATCCGGTGCCGAGCCTCCTCCTCGCCGAGCAGCGCGGTCTTGGAGCCGCGCGGCTGGAAGTGGGTCCAATAGTAGGACAGCCCCGGCTCGCACACGCGGCAGCCGTGGTGCTCCTCCCCAGCAAAGAGAATCATCGCCTGGCCTGGGCGCATCTCGTACTCCACGCCGCCCTGCTCGATGTGCAGCGTACCCTCCTGCGCAATGAGCAGCACATGGCTGCTCAGGTGCCGCCGCGTGTGGGTCCAGGGCTGGTCGGTGACGAATTGGCCGCTGGACAGGTGTTTGAGCGGCGACCAGATTTCCAGATCCAAATAGCGCATAGGAGTTCTCCATGTAACGTAAGGAGGGCGGGGCACGCCCCGCCCTCAATCCGCAGTCTTAGGGGTCGGTCTTAACGCCTTCTGAGCTCGGCGGCCACGCCGTCGGTGATGTTCTGGATGGTCAGCTCCATGTCCTGGCCCTCGGCAGAGAAGTACAGGTTCAGCTCGTCGCGGATGAGCTGGTTGGCCTTGACCTTGGTGCACAGGCCGGTCTGATACGGGGCCGCGTCGCGGAAATAGGGCGCAATCTGTTCGTAGCCCTCTCCGTACACGTCTTTATTATACCACACATCCATGTTCTCCGGCAGATACATTGCGGTGCGGTTGGGCATCCAGAGTCCGGAGCGAACCAGGTCGGTCTGGTATTCGGCGCTGGACAGGAAGGACAGGAAGCGCCAGGCTTCTTCGGGGTGCTTGGTCTTGCTCCAGGCCGAGTGCACGTGTGCCTGACCGATGGTGGTGGCGACCTGGTTGTCACCCATCTTGGGCAGGCAGCCAGTGCCCACGCGGAAGCCCATGGTGGCCAGTTCCTGCATGGCCCAGGAGCCGTCCAGCAGCATCGCGATCTTGCCGGTCTGCAGCATCTGCGCGCCGCTCATGCCGGAACTGCCCTGTTCCATCAGAAGCGAAGCCGCCGGGGACACATTGTACTCAGTGCGCAGCTTCAGGATGTTGCTCATCGTGGTGCGGAAGATGTCGTTGTCCACCGCCGCCTCGGTGATGTCCTCGTTGTAGAAGGTGCCGCCCGCCGCGTAGTAGAGTGCCATGCGCGGGTCGGCGTTCTCGGCGCCATACACGCCAAAGGTGTCCACGGTGCCGTCCGCGTTGACCTTGGTCAACTTCTTGGCGACCTCGACAAACTCGTCCCAGGTCCAGGCCTTGGCCGGATCCATGGGCGGATACTCGACGCCGGCGGCGTCAAAGATGTCCTTGTTGTAGTAGATGGCTGGGCTGACGGTGCAGGAGCTGACGCCGTAGATGCGGCCGTCGATGGACATGAGTTTCTGGGATGACGGGATGAAATCATCCAGCTTGTATTCGGCGTTGAAGTAGTCCGTCAGGTCCAGGAGCACGCCCTTTTCCTGGAAGTTGCGGTATTCGCCCATGCCCATGAAGAAGGTGTCGGGCGCGGCGTCGCCGGCGATCATGGTGAGCAGCTTCTCGGCGTAAGTGCCGTTGATGGGGGTGTACTCCACCTTGATGTCGGGGTTCTTGCTCTCAAACAGCGCGATGCCCTTGAGCACCGACTCGGTCTCCAGCGGGCTGGCCTCCCAGCCCATGAACGTGATGGTGACGGGGGATTCCGCCAATGCAGGTATCGTGCCGAGCATGGTGGCGAGCAGGGCGAGCACGAGCAACAGACAGGTCTTCTTCATCCGTGATTCCTCCCAAGACATATATTTCGCTGGTCTTGCCAGTCGATCTCATCCCATCAGAATCAATGATTTTAGATAATATTTTTGACGTGTTGTTCGTTTTACCATAGAATCCCATGCTGAAATAGACCATTTTGATGATGAAAGCTCTCGTTTGTATATCCGTATTGTAACGAAACAACAAACCTCTGCGCAAGACAACAAAACCTAAGAAATGGTGTCCATTTCCGAGGTTTGCAAAAATCATGCTGGGGATAAAACCGAGAAAGTGCACCCACCCTCTGCGCCGAAGCTTACACCATATAAGTAAACGCAGAATTCAGCCCGCCGGCAAAGTGCTGGTGGGCTGAACAAGCCGGAATTCCAAGCCCCGTCGCTCTCTTTTGCACGGGATGGGCGCTGAAACGGTGGCTATGCCCTATCGAGCAGCAGCTTCAAATTCCGGCTGAGCGCGCCGTCCTCGTAATAGCCCGTCAAGTCAAGCCTTTTGAGCGCCTCCCGTGTCCTTCCAGGCAAGCTGTCCGCCGTCACCCCTGAAAGAAGGAGCGCGGTTTCATCCT
>JAEVZE010000050.1 GCA_023392395.1 Bacillota bacterium | reverse complement strand
GATCTGGTGAGTGCGGCCGGTACCCAGGTCGATCTCGACGAGGGATGTGCTGCCTTGGGTCTCGATTACGCGGTATTTCAGCGACGCGCGCAGCGAGCCGGGGCGGCTTGCGCCGGTCTCCCGCACGCGGGCGGCATCCGCGTCCTTTTGCAGGTAGTGCGTTAGCGTCCCCTCCGGTTTTTCGGGGCGGCCCGCCACCAGGCAGCGGTAGGTCTTTTCGATGCGGTGGTTTTTGAAGGCCTCCGTCAATTCCAAATGCGCGTCTTCGGTCAGCGCCAGCAGCATCACGCCGCCGGTGCCCGCGTCCAGCCGGTGGCAGAGCTGCGCGGACGGGTATAGCGCCCTCGCGCGGGTTAGCAGCGTGTCCTCGCCGATGCCGTCCGCGTCCACGTCCACAGGCAGTCCCCGCGGCTTCTCCAGCGCCAGAATGCGGCCGTCCTCATACAATACCTTGGCCGGAGCGGTCAGGAAGCGGTCGTCGATGTAGACGGCGAGCTGATCGCCGCCCGAAACCATCGCCTTCTCGCCGGAGCGCGCGCCGTTCACGCGCACATCCTTGCGCTTGAATGCGTTTCGCAGGATGTGTCCCGGGCACATCGGATAGGCACGCGAAAGATAGCGTGCGAGCGACATCGCCCGCACGCCATCCGCTACCGTAATCTGCCTCACAGTTTGATGATCCAGCCGTGGGGATCGGGGAGCCGGCCGTACTGGATGCCGGTCAGCGTGTCGTAGAACTGCTGGGTGAGTTTGCCGATGTTTCCGTCGCCTATGGTGACGCAATCAGTGCCGTAGCACAGGGTGCCCACCGGCGACACCACCGCCGCGGTGCCGGTGCCGAAGGCCTCGGTGAGGCGGCCGTTTTTCGCGCCTTCCACCACTTCGTCAATGGAGACCTTGCGCTCCTCTACGTGAAGCCCGGCGTCCCGGGCCAGCGTCAGGACGGAATCCCTCGTGATGCCCGAGAGGATGGAGCCGTTGAGCATCGGCGTCACGACCTTGCCGTCGATGACGAACATCATGTTCATTGAGCCGACTTCCTCGACGTATTTCTGCTCGATGCCATCCAGCCACAGGACCTGCGCGTAGCCCTTTTCCTTGGCCACGTCGCCCGCCTTGAGGGAGGAAGCGTAGTTGCCGCCGGTCTTGGCAAAGCCCACGCCGCCACGCACGGCGCGCACGAATTTGTCTTCCACATAGATGCCCACCGGCTCAAGGCCGCTTGCGTAGTACGCGCCCACCGGCGATAGGATGATGCAGAAGGTGTAGCTGTAGCCGCTGCGCACGCCAACGAAGGGATCGGTGGCAATGATGAACGGGCGGATGTAGAGCGAGGTGCCGGGCAGAGAGGGCGTCCATTCCTTGTCCGCTTCGAGAAGCTTCATCAGGCCCGCCATCGCGGTCTCCACGTCAAACGCGGGGATGGCCATGCGCTCGGCGGACACGTTCATGCGCTTGAAGTTGTCGCGGGGGCGGAACAGCTGGAAGCCGTCCGAGGTAAGATACATTTTGAGGCCTTCGAAGATGGTCTGGCTGTAGTGCAGCACCATCGCCGCCGGGGAAAGTTCAAAGTTGTGGAAGGGCGTTACCCTGGGGTCGTGCCAGCCCTTCTCCACCGAGTAGTTCATTTCGAACATATAATCGGTGAAAATCTTGCCGAAACCCAGTTTGGTTTCGTCGGCGGGTTTGGCCTTTAGCGTCGTGGCCGGCACAAAGCGGATTTCCATGATTAGCCCCTCCATTCCAAATGTTTAACGCCTAGTATACACCCGGGAGATTACGGTTGCAAGGGTTTGTGCGACAAAATCCTCCGAAAGATCCAGGAAAACAGGGAATTCAGCCCGAAAAAGACGGGCAGCGCCGCCGCGATGGCGGTGAGCAACAGCCGGATGGATTTGGGGGCGAGCGCGGTCAGCTCGAAAAACGAAGAGAATCCCAGGAGCGCCACCGCCAGCGTCACTGTCGATAGCAGGAACACCCCGGCGCGCTTGATGTTGAGCGGCCAGCAGGAGGCCAGCAGCACCATCAGGCCTACCGCTACCAGGAACAGAGTCGCCAGCGTGCCGGTCTCCGCGCCGGAAAGTTGCCGCGCCGCGGACACCGCCGACAGCGCCCACGCACCCAGCGCGATGGTCAGGCCGCCCGGCAGCGCGCGGGAGAGCACGTAGGGCATGAACCGGCCTTCCACGCGGGCGCGGCTGGGCTCCAGGGCCAGCAGGAACGACGGCATGCCCACCGACGCCGTGGAGAACAGCGTCAGTTGGATCGGCACAAAGGGGTAGCCCGCGCCGGTGAATAGCGACAGTACGCTCAAGAGGAACGAGAACACCGTCTTGGTCAAAAACAGCGACGCCGAGCGCCGGATGTTGTTGATGACCCGGCGGCCCTCCATCACGACCTCCGGCATCGAGGCGAAGTTGCAGTCGAGCAGCACCAGGCTCGCCACTTGGCGCGCCGCGTCGCTGCCGGAGGCCATCGCGATCGAGCAATCCGCCTCCTTCAGCGCCGGGATGTCGTTGACGCCGTCACCGGTCATGGCCACGGTGTGCCCCTGGGCTTTGAGCGAGCGAACCAGAAGACGCTTCTGCTGGGGCGTGACCCGGCCGAACACGGTGTATCGGGACGCCGCGTCGCGCACGTCGCTCTCGGTTTTGAGCGCCGACGCGTCCACAAAGCTTTCCGCGTTCCGGACGCCCGCGCGGACGGCGATGGCGGACACGGTCACCGCGTCGTCGCCGGAGATCACCTTGATCGTCACGCCCTCCCGCTCGAAGAACTTCAGCGTATCCGGCGCTTCCGGCCGGATCTCGTCGGTCAAAAGGAGCAGCGCCAGCGGCGTCAAGTCCCGCGGAAGCGCGTCCCCCTGCAGCGGACAGGCGGATTTCGCCAGCACCAGCACCCTGAACGCCCCCGACGCGCAGGACGCGACCTTCTGTTTCAAGGCCTCGTCCGCCTCCGGCAGTACAAACTGCGGCGCGCCCAAGACCACCGCGCATCCGTCCACCTCCGCGCCTGACCACTTGCGCGCCGACGAGAACGGCACGACGCGGCCTGTGTGGGCGTCCGGGGCAGCGGGGAAGCGGGGGAGGAGCGCCTTTGAGGTGGCGTCCGAGCCTCCGACCGCCTGAAGCATCGCGCCCAGCGCGCGGGCCGAGGCCGTCTCGTCCCCCGAAAGAGTCTCCATGCGCTCAAACGCCATGTTCCCCGACGTGATGGTGCCGGTCTTGTCCAGGCACAGGATGTCCACCCGCGCCAGATCCTCCATCGAGTACAGCGACTGCACCAGCGTCTTGCGCCGTGCCAACCGCACCACGCCCACCGCCAGCGCCACGCTGGTCAAAAGCACCAGCCCTTCCGGGATCATGCCGATCATGGCGGCGACGGTAGAAACCACGCTGTCCTGGAGCGGCCCGCCGCCGAAAAAATACTGGCGGGCGAACAGAATCAGCCCCAGCGGCACGATGACGAAGCTCAAGCCCCGGATCAGCGCGTTCAGCGCGCGCATCAGTTCCGACTTGGCGGATCGGTCCTCCTTGGCCTCCCGGGCCAGCGTGGCGGCATAGGTAGCGTCGCCGACGCAGTCGGCCTGCGCCACGCACTTGCCGGACACCACGAAGCTGCCCGACTTCATCGCGTCGCCCGGCTTCTTTCGGACCGGCAGGCTCTCGCCGGTCAGGAGGGATTCGTCCACCTCCACTTCGCCGCCGCGCAGGATCGCGTCCGCCAGGATCTGATTGCCGGTCTCAAACAGCATCAGATCGTCCAGCACCACCCGCTGGACGGGGATGGACTGCGTTTTTCCGTCCCGGATTACCCGAGCCTCCGGCGCGACCACCAGCTTCAGCTTTTCCACCGTCTGCTTTGCGCGGATCGCCTGGAAGGTACCGATCACAGCGTTGGAAAACACCACGCCCATAAACAGCGCGTTCCGAAGCGAACCCACCGCCAGCACCGCGATGGCAAGGCCCAAGTTCAGAAAATTGAACAGCGTAAAAAGGTTCTCCCGCAGGATGCGGCCTACGGATTTCCCTACCTTCATGCGCTCGCAGTTGTCCAAACCCTCCCGCTCCCGCTGGGCAACCTGCTGGGCCGTCAACCCGGTCTCAAGCGGGGGCGAAAATCTCGTCACGTCTCCCATGCGCGATACATCTCCTCAAACCGGACTGGCTGCACGCGGCCGTCCGTGGCGGCGATCACGCCGTCCACGAACGCCTGCTCGTCCCGGCACTTGACCACAAGCGTCAGCGTGACGATTTCCGCGAAGCTCTTGTCCTCAATCTCGACAGGCTGACTCTTCAAATGGTATTCCACACGGCCCAGCAGCGGGTAGTCCACATCCATTGCGTAGCGGGCGGTGGGGTACATGGTGCCGACGCCGCACGCGTCCACCGCCATCGACGCGCCTTGCGCGTAGGCGCGCACCAGGCCGCCCGCACCCAGCAGGATCCCGCCGAAGTAGCGGGTGACCACCACGACGCAGTCGGTTACGCCCCGGGCGCGCAGCACTTCCAGCACCGGCATTCCGGCGGTGCCGGAGGGTTCGCCGTCGTCCGAGTAGCGCATGACGCCCATGTTGGCGCCCAGAATGTAGGCGTAGACGTTGTGGGTGGCCTCCCGGTGCTTTGCGCGAATCTCATGGATGAAGGCGACCGCTTCGGCATCGGTGGAAACCGGCGCGCCGAAACCAATGAAGCGCGACTTGCTGACGAGAAACTCGTCAGCGCCGCGCTTCATCAAGGTTTTGTAGGGGGAGCTCATGGGGCCAGGAACACGCGATGGTAGCTCTTCTTGCCGCGGCGCAGGAGCAGCCCCGCCTGCAGCTGTTCCAGCGTGGCCCGCGCGTCCACGTCGGTCACTTTTTCGTCGCCCAGATACAGCCCGCCGCCCTCGATGGCCTTGCGTGCCTCGCCCTTGGACTTGCAAAGGCCGGTCAGCGCGCACAGAGCCACCAATCGGCTGTCCTCCTGGAACTGTTCCGGGGTGATGTGGGTGGTGGGGATGTTCGCAAGATCGCCGCCGCCGCCAAACAGCGCCTCGGCCGCATCCCGGGCCTTGGCCGCTTCTTCTTCGCCGTGGATGAGCTTGGTGACCTCAAAGGCCAGCGTCCGCTTGGCCTCGTTGATGCCGGAGCCTTCGAGGGAGGCGAGGCGTTTGACCTCGCCCATCGGCAGGAAGGTGAGCAGCGACAGGCACTTCTCCACATCCTGATCGTCCACGTTGCGGAAGTACTGGTAGAAGTCGTAGGGGCTGGTTCGGTTCGGGTCCAGCCACAGCGCGCCCTTCTCGGTTTTGCCCATCTTGCGGCCGTCGTGGGTGAGCAAGAGCTTAAACGTCAGTGCGAAAGCGGGCTTGCCCTCCTTGCGGCGGATCAGATCCGCGCCGGAGAGGATGTTGCTCCACTGGTCGTCGCCGCCGGTCTGCAGCACGCAGTTGTGGCGGTAGAACAGTTCCAGGAAGTCGTAGCTTTGCATCAGCATGTAGTTGAACTCGAGGAAGGTCAGCCCCTTCTCGAGGCGCTGCTTGTAGCACTCCGCGGTCAGCATGCGGTTGACCGAGAACAGCGAGCCGACATCCCGCAGGAAGTCCACGTACTTGAGGGAGCGCAGCCAGTCCGCGTTGTTGGCCATAATGGCGCGGTTGGGGATGTCGGAGCTGAAATCGAGGAACCGCTCCATCTGCTTTTTGACCGCCTGCGCGTTGCAGTCAATGTCTTCCACCGTCAGCATTTTGCGCATGTCGGTCTTGCCGGACGGGTCGCCCACCATGGCGGTGCCCGCGCCCATCAGGGCGATGGGGCGGTGGCCCGCCTTCTGCAGGTGGCTCATCGCCATGATCGGGATGTAGTGACCGATGTGCAGGCTGTCGGCGGTAGGGTCAAAGCCGGTGTAGAAGGTGATGGGCTCGCCCGACTGAAACAGCTTTTCCAGTTCTTCTTCGAATGTGATCTGCGCGACGAATCCGCGTTCGCGCAGGATGTCCAGACCTGATTTCATTTGGAACCCTCCGTCTTATATTGTTTCCAGGATGACCGATGTGAGGCGGGCCATGCCCTCCGCCACGTCCTCAAACTGCCCGTTGGAGAAGTTCAGGCGCATGGTGTTCAGGTGGCCGCCGTCAAAGTAGAAGTGGGTGCCGGGCACGTAGGCGACGTTCTTCTCAACCGCCTTGGGGAGCATCTTCAAAGCGTCCACGCCCTCCGGAAGCTGCGCCCAGACGAACAGGCCGCCTTCCGGCCGGGTGTGGGTGATCGAGGATGGGAGTTCGTCAAGCTTTGCCAGCATCACGTCCAGCCGCGCCTTGTAGTCCGCGCAGATACGCTTCAGATGATCTTCCATCCGGCCAGAACGCAGGTACCCGTCCACGATCACCTGGCTCAGAAGCGGCGAATGCACGTCGGTTGCCTGCTTGCCAATGATCATCTTCTTCAAAAGGTCCTCGTTGTCCACCACCGCGTAGCCGACGCGAAGGCCCGGCGCGATCACCTTGGAGAAGCTGCCCAGGTACACCACCCAGCCGTCCCGGTCGAAGGACTTGATGGAGGGCAGCGGGGCGCCGACGAAGCGCACGTCGCGGTAGGGGTCGTCCTCGGCCAGCACCACGCCGTACTTCGAGGCGAGGTCCGCAAGCTTCTGACGACGTTCAAAGGCCAGCGTGCGGCCGGTGGGGTTCTGGAAGGTGGGGATCACGTACATCAGCTTCGGGCGGTATCGCCGGATCGCCTCCTCCGCCGCCTCGACGATCACGCCGTCTTCGTCGGTTTCAAGGGCTTTCAGGTCCGCCCGGTAGGTGCGCAGCGTGTGCAGCGCGCCCAGAAACGTGGGGGATTCCACCAGCACGCAGTCACCCGGATCGATCAGCGCCTTGCACAGAAGGTCCATCGCCTGCTGGGAGCCCTGGGTGGGGAGAACCTGCGCGCTTTGCGCGTTTACGCCCGCGCGCTTTGCAAACTCCACAATGCTCTCGCGCAAAGGCCCGAAGCCCTCGGTCGCGCCGTACTGCAAAAGCATCCAGCCGTGCTTTTCCAGCGCCTTCTGGCCCAGCTCCGAGATCACCTCGGGCTCCAGGGCGCTGGCAGCAGGGTTGCCGCCCGCAAACGAGATCATGCCGGGTTTGGACAACAAGTGGAAGATTTCGCGGATGGCGCTGCCGGAGAGCGTCTGCATCTGGCTGGCCAGCATATCCTGAGTGAATTTCATGTGTTTTTCCTCCTGATATTGAAAAACCACCTGCCCCGCTTGGGGAAGGCGGTTGATTTCCGCGGTACCACTTCCGTTCGCCGCTTCGCGCGATGGATGTCTGCCATCGCATCTTGCGGCCTTGGGGCGCGTTCACGGTCGCCAATCGTCGCAGTCTACCGCCTTAAGACCAATGTCTGAAAGGGTTCGGCCGCACCGCTCCGGGATGTATTCCGCCTGGGCCGCGCGCCCCCTCGCACCAACCGGGGGTTCTCTGAAGCGCTTAAAGCAGGGCGTACTCGTTCCCATCATCGCGTTTCTTAAAATGATATCATCCTGACGTGGTTTTGTCAACCGGGACTGAAGAATTCACGCTGGACGCGGAACGTTCCGGTGCTCCGAGTCATTGTCAACCATTGGGCTCAGGAGCCCGTTGATCTGTAGTGCCGGACGCCGAACCGCCAGCCAAGAAGCCCTATGGCAAAGAAGGCGGCTCCCAGAAGAGGCGAGAGGCGGGCGAACCAGTCGGATGCGTAGTCCTTACCCAGCAGCGCGCTCATGGGGAAGTAGTTGATCGCCGCCAGTGGAATGACGTAGGTAAACATCTTCCGAAGCCAACCGGTGTAGATGTCCAGCGGATAGCTGGACGCCTCGACGCCCCCGTGGGAGAAAATGTTGAAGATCTCCAGCGATTCCACCGTGAAGAAGCTCGCCATCGCGCGGATCAACAGGATGCCTCCGTAGGTCATCGAGCCCGAAAGGATCGCGAAGGCGACCAACAGCCAGTCGGCGATTCCCCACGTAGGCCTCACGAGCCAGACGCCGGCCGCGAAGGGCAAGAGGCCGTTCAGGAACCTGCCGACCCGGAGGAGCTGGAATTCGCTGCCGAGCACCTGCAAAAAGACGCTCCTGGGGCGCAGCAGGATCCGGTCGAATTCGCCCGTGCGGATGTGCCGGTCGACCGTGTCGAAGCCGCGCATGTACGCCTCCGCCAGCGCGAAGGCCATGTACGTCATGCCGTAGAACAGCATGACCTCGCCAAGCGTCCATTTGCCCAGCGCGTGAAACCGCTGAAACAACGCGTAGACCGCGTACAGTTCGATGATGCTTACGCAAAAATTGCTCGCGGCGTAGAGGGCGAAGGATGCCGGATATTGCATTTGCACCCGGAAAGACACCTTCAGAAACCGGAAATACAGGCGAACGCCGTTCATCGTCAGCCTCCCGCGACGCGCACGCGCCGGATTCCAAATTTCATGAGGGCCCGCCCGGCGAGGACGAAGACGCTCACCCAAAACAACTGCGTTGGAACGATCCACCAGGCGCTTTCGGGTGCGAGGCTCCCGCAGAAGAGTTGCGAGGGGAGATCCATCAGGCCCGCGAAGGGCTGGAAGCGAGCGAAGGTTTGAATCCAGTCCGGCATGAGCCGAAGCGGCACGATCATGCCGGAGAAGAAGAGCACCAGCGTCGGCAAAAACCGCACGAGGCCTTCGCCCCGAATCGTCACGAAGGTGAACGTGTGCATGAGGTTCGTGATCGCCGTGGACAAGAGAACCGCGCAAGACATGGCTGCAAGCCAGGCAATCAGGCCGACCGGCGTCGGCGCCGCGATTTTAAAGGGCGTGGGCACGAGCAGGAACGCGATCACGAACTGCGGCACAGCGCGCAGAAGCGTCGGCGCGGTTCGCATCGCAAGCGTGCGGGCAAACCACATCGAATACATGTCCAGCGGCCGCATGAGTTCGTAGGCCACCTGACCGGTGAGCACGCTGGTCATGATCTCGCGATCGACATCCCACGGCAGCGTGCCGAGCATCGCCTGACCGATCCAAATATAGGTCGCAGCCTGGGAAAAGCTCATGGGCTGAAGGGCGTCGGAGGACGCGTAAAACGCCCAGAGCACGAGCACCTTCATCATCCCAAACGCCCATTGCGTGCCAACGCCCGCCAGCGCCGCCGCGCGGTACTGGATGAGCGTCAGAAACCGCATCCGGAAAAACGAGAGGTATGTGCCCATTTATATGCGCCCTTCCGAGAGCTCCGCGTACACCTTCGCCACCACGCGCTCAATGGGGGTGTGCTCCACCGTTACGTCACCCAGGCCGTACTTCCTGTCGAGCTCCGAAATCAGCTGCGCGGCCGAAATGGTCTCAGGGTCGAACCGGATTGTGAGCAGTCGGCCCTGGACCTCGCAGGACAGAATGCGCGCTTCGACGCACACATCGGCAGTCGGTCTCAACATTTCACAGGTGAGCACGCGCTCGTCCCGCCCTTGCCGCAATCGCGCGATGTCCCCGTCGAGGAGCTTTTCCCCCGCGCCGATCAACATGACGCGGCTGCAAAGGGATTCGATGTCGTCCATATCGTGGGTGGTGAGGATTGCCGTCACGCCGCGCTCCCGATTGATGTGCCGGATGAAGTCGCGCACGGCGAGCTTTGTGGAGGCATCCAGGCCGATGGTCGGCTCGTCGAGGAAGAGCACCTTGGGCCGATGCAGGAGGGACGCCGCGAGTTCGCAGCGCATCCGCTGTCCAAGCGAGAGCTGACGCACGGGCGTCGTGAGAAGGGCTTCAAGACCGAGCCGCCCGCAGAGCTCGTCGAGCGATTTTTTGTAATCTGCGGAAGGCACGCGATAGATGTCTCTGAGAAGCGAAAAGGAATCGATGACGGGGAGGTCCCACCAGAGCTGGCTGCGCTGACCAAACACCACGCCGATGTGTGCCGCGTGCTTCACGCGCGCCTCCCATGGCGTAAGCCCAAGGACGGAGCAGCGCCCGGCGTCGGGGGTGAGAATGCCGGAGAGGATCTTGACCGTCGTGGACTTCCCCGCGCCGTTGGGTCCAATGTACCCCACCAGTTCGCCCTGCTCGATCTCAAAGGACACGCCTTTGAGCGCTTCAATCCGCCGGACCTGCCTGCCAAAGAGCCCCTTTTTATCCCGAACCGTGTACGCCTTGGCCAGTCCGTCGGCAGAAATTGCCGCCACTATATCACCTTCCCTCGCCGCGGGGAACTAGTGTACCATTTTATGCCTCTCATTGTCAACATGGAGATCCGTCTCCTGCGACGCCATAGGGCATCTTTTCATTTTATCTATACATCAGGGACTTCAAGTTGAAAAACACCCACCCCTATGCCGGGGTGAATGTGAAAGGCAGTAGGGTGCTTCTTTTCTTATGCCCCTCTGGCCTTCAACGGATTTTCTTCCGGAATCGTGTAGCTGACAAGCGCCCCCATGACGCAAAGGACGATGTCCACGGCCCATATCGACAGGTATGTGCCGGTCGCTTCGACGCAGATCCCGCCGAGCCAGGCACTGAGGAAACTGCCGATCTGGTGGCACAGGAAAACAAAACCGAACAGCGTGGCCAGTTTCTCAATGCCAAATGCCTTTCGCACAATGCCTGCCGTCGGGATGACGGTGGAAGCGCCCGTGAGCCCCAGAAGCGCCGCCAACACAATCACCCAGGAGGCGGTGCGCGGAACGATGAAAAAGAGGGCGACGATCAAAACGCGGAGCGCGTAGAGGCTCCCCAGCACCATGTTCATCTTCACCTTGCCGCATACCACGCCGCTAAGGATGGAACCGGCCATGATCGTGATCCCGTAGATGGAAAAGGCATAGGCGGCTACCTGGTCAGAAAGTCCGTAGGAAATGAATTGCGAATAGAGATGGGTCTCGATGATGGCCATGTGAAATCCGCAGGTAAAGAAGCCTGCCATCAGGAACAGATAGGTTTTGCTGTGAGACGCCTCACGGATGAGGGATGAGACGCGGAATTCAGGGGTGTTTGCGCCTGCGGGCGCATCACCGTTTCCGTGGCTGTCGGGCGCTTTTCCGCGAAACATAAGAATTAAGGGCAGCATCAGCAACGTCGGTACGGAGAGAAAAACCATCGCGCCAAGCAGTCCGATTGAAGCGATGAGCGCCTGGATGGCAGGCGACAGCAGGGCATTGCCGATGCCGCTGCTGGCCGTGACGATGCCTGAAACGGTGGATACCTTCCCTTCAGGCAGCTTTGCGGCGACCGCGCTCATGATGATCCCAAAGCAAAGCGCGCCTGTTCCAGCCGGAAGAAGCACGCCCAGAAAGAGGAGCAGCATGACGACGGATTTGCTGAACGGGATCATCAATAGCCCCGCGGCGATCAGGAACACGCCCAGCCCCATCACATAAGCGTTTGATTTCTTTAAGGCAACGATGCCGAAGACAGGCTGCATGATGCCAAACACCAACTGCGCGATGGCCAGCACAAAGCTGACGGAGGAATAGGAAATCCCCGCGCTCTCCACGATGGAGCCAAGCATGATGCCATAATTGCCGCGAATCCCCGCGCTGATCGCGTACATAAGGCAGGCGGCCAGCGTGATCAGGCTGATCCTTCCCAGATCCTGTTTGGCTTTTCCAAATGCCATGATTTTGCTCCCTCTATCGTTCCCGCTCGGTACTGTACCGGATACGACGACACTCACCCCGGCAGGAGGTGAGTGTATCATCATTTTCTTCCGATCGTCAACGCGGAGAACCGTCTCCCGCGCCAATCCGTCAGGGCGTTCTCTGCACCACCGGGAACGTGCTGCCCGCGGGCCAGACGCGCACCGACTGCTTGACGCCCGCCCGCTGCAGCACGCTGTTAGCGGCCACGCGGGGCTTCGCGAAGCTGTAGAGCTCGCTCAGGGTGACGATTTTGTTGTTGTTGACGTCCGCGTAGAGCCGCCCCGCCTCCCAGTCCGCCGCGCGCACGCCCGCGCCCGTCGCCAGGTAGTAGGTGAACAGCGAGGAGCCTTGAAACAGGTCATCCGAGATGATGTAGGAGGACTCCCTGGAGGAGCAGGCGGTCAGAATCCTGTACTTGCCCAGCGCGGTGGTGGAACCGGCCAGCGAGGTCTTGGCGGAGAGGCTGGAACCGCCGTCCGAGTCACTGAACGCCGACACCACGTTATTTGTCACCGCGTCCGCGTCCACGGGGATGGAAGACTTCGCGGCCAGCGATTTGTTGCGGATGTACCAGCCGGAGTAGCAGCTGTCCAAGATCACCACCACGGTGCCGGGCAGCCTGTCGAGGTACGAGCGCACCTCGTCCACGGATACGGTGCCGCCGTCCACGCCCACCAGCGCACCCGGATCGTCATAGCTGCCGTGGCCGGAGTAGTAGAAGTAGGTCACGTCGTCGGCGTCCACGCCCCAGGAGGCCATCTGGCTCAGCGCGCTGCGCAGACTGCCGGTGGACAGGTTCTCCTTGAGCGTCACGTCCACGCTCTTGCCGCCGCCGAAATCGCTGTTTACAAGCATGCTGTTGACGAGTTTTACGTCGATGGCGGGGGCGTCCAGGTCGCCGGAGGCATAGGTATCCTGGCCGACGATGAGCGCGCGGAAGGTGGTGGTGTAATAGCCGACGTTGACCAGGCACTGCGCCTTGACGGAGCCGGAGCGGGTTCTGCAGGTGATGGTCGCCTTACCGAATTTCCGGCCGGCGACTGTGCCGCCCGAGACCGTGGCGACCGACGGGTTGCTGGAGGACCAGGTGACGCGCTTGTCGGTGGCGTCGGCGGGGGAGATGGTCGCATTCAGGGTGGCGGTGGCCCCAACGTTGACCGGAAGGGTCGTCTGGCTCAGGATCAGCGCGGCGGGGAGCACGGGCTTGACAGTGAGCGTGCAGTAGGCTTTTTTTTGCGTCCCGTCGGCGGCGCGGCATTGGATGACCGCGGTGCCCGGCTTCAGCGGCGTGACAAAGCCGGTCAGATGGTCCACCACCGCCACGTTCGTGTTGGAACTGGACCAGGTGACCGACGGGTTGTCGGCGTTGGCGGGCACGGGGGTTGCGGTCAATTGGTAGCCGTCCCGCTTGGAAAGGAGGGAGAGACGGTGCCGGTTGAGCGTCAGCGCCTGGACCGGCAAACGCCGGACGGTGACCACGCAGCGGGCCGACGTCGCGCCCACCTTGGCGTAGACGACGGCGGTGCCCTTTCTGTGGGCGGTCAGCTTGCCGTTTGCGTCCACGGAAACGACGGCGGAGGCGCCGCTCGACCAGGACACTTTGGGCGCCTGGGAGCCGTCGGAGGTTTTCACGGTGGCCAAGAGCGTCGCGGTATCGTTGCGGCCGGCCGTCAGCCCCAGCGTGATGGACGCGCGCAGCGCCACGCGCACGGTGGGCGCGGCGAGCGCCGGGATCTGGGCAAAGAGCATCACGAAGACGGCGAGGAACGCCACCCATCTCGCGAGGGTTTGCCGTCCGGCCGTGGAATGGATCATTCTAATGGAGACCTCCTGAGATCATTGCCCAACCGAGTAGTTGGGGGCTTCTTTGGTGATGGAGATGTCGTGGGGGTGGCTCTCAATGAGGCCCGCGCTCGTGATGCGGATGAATTCCGCCTGGGTGCGCAGCGCCTGGATGTCCTTCGTGCCGCAGTAGCCCATGCCGGAGCGAAGGCCGCCCATCAGCTGGAACACGGTCTCCGAGAGCATGCCCTTGTAGGGCACGCGCCCCTCGACGCCCTCGGGTACCAGTTTCTTGGCGTCTTCCTGGAAGTAGCGGTCCTTGCTGCCCTCAGCCATCGCGCCCAGGGAGCCCATGCCGCGGTACACCTTGAAGGAGCGGCCCTGGTAGATCTCGACCGCGCCGGGGCTCTCGTCCGTGCCGGCGAACAGGCTTCCGATCATGACCGCCGAAGCGCCGGCCGCGATGGCCTTGGTCAGGTCGCCGGAGTACTTGATGCCGCCATCGGCGATGATGACCTTGCCCAGTTTTTCGGCGGCTTCGGCGCAATCGGCGATGGCGGTGATCTGCGGCACGCCGATGCCGGCCACCACGCGGGTGGTGCAGATGGAGCCGGGGCCGATGCCTACCTTGACCACGTCCGCGCCCGCCTTGATCAGGTCGGTCGTGGCTTGGGCGGTGGCGACGTTGCCCGCGATGATGCGAAGATTGGGGTACTGATTGCGGACCTTCGCGACCATCTGCAGTACGCCCGCCGAATGGCCGTGGGCGGTGTCGATGGCGATGGCGTCCACGTGCGCGTCCACGAGCGCCTTGACCCGGTCCATGGTGTCGGTCGCCACGCCCACCGCCGCGCCGCAGAGCAGTCGCCCTTCCTTATCCTTGGCGGAGGTGGGGTACTTGACCGCCTTCTGGATGTCCTTGATGGTGATGAGCCCGCGGAGGTAGCCCTCCCGGTCCACCAGCGGCAGCTTTTCTACTTTATGCTTGGCCAGGATGCGCTTGGCCTCCTCCAGCGTGGTGCCTACCGGCGCGGTGATCAGGTTTTCGCTGGTCATGTAGGTGGAGACAGGCACGTCGAACTCGGTGACAAAACGCAGGTCGCGGTTTGTGAGGATGCCCACCAGCTTGCCGTCCTTCGTGATGGGCACGCCGGAGATGCGGTAGCGCTCCATCAGCTTCAACGCGTCGCTGGTCAGGTCGTCAGGGCCTAGGAAGAACGGATCGTTGATGACGCCGTTCTCGCTTCGCTTGACCTTGTCCACCTGCATGGCCTGTTCGGTGATGGACATGTTCTTGTGAATTACGCCCAGACCGCCCTCGCGCGCGATGGCGATGGCAAGCCGGGCGTCGGTGACGGTGTCCATTGCGGCGGACAACAGCGGAATGTTTAGGTTCAATCCCTCGCACAGCACAACCGACAGATCGACGTCCTTGGGCAGCACCTCACTCTTGCGAGGAACCAGCAATACGTCGTCAAAGGTCAGGCCTTCCCGAATCGTACCCAGCATACGCAGCCTCCCATTTTGTGGTTTCGGCAAGTATAACAAGCGACATCCGGTTTGTCAACCAGCGTTCGTTGAAGAGTTCGCATCGTTTTGCGCTTGTACGGACGGGGACGGCGAGGGCAAGGGACTGGCGCTGCGGGGCTCCAATAGCACCGTGAGCAGCCAGAAGAGCAGCGCGCACAAGATTGCGCCGATGAACAGAAACGTCACGCTGGCCACCCGGCCGGCCGAGGCCTTGCGGCCGGTCTGCCCCTCGGCGTCTCGCTCGAAGGCGCGCAGCATCTGCCCGCAGGCGGGGGCGTCCGGGCAGGGGGAGGCGAGCAGCTTTTCGCTGAGCGTCTCCATCCGGGCCTCCATTTCACGCCGCCCGAGGCCCGAGGCCCGCTGGAGTCGGGACAGGAGCCTGCGCTGCCCCTCCTTGATGCCAGGCACGCTCAGGGAGAGCGCCTGCGCCGTCTGGGAGGTCTTCATCGCGCAGCCGTAGGTGAGCAGCATCAGCCGCTGGGTGCGCAAGGGTTCCCGCTCGACCCGGCTCCGAAGGGCCATTTCTTCGCCCGTAAGATTAACGCCCTCCGGCAGGGTCCAGTCCACCTCAAACCCGCCGACGGCGCGGATGCGCCTGAGCTCCGTCATCGCGACGGCGCGCAGGGCGTAGGCGATGCCCTCGTGAAAGCTCATCCGCTCTCGCCACTCGCCCCGCCTCAGGTACGCTTCAAGCAGCGCGCTCCGTAGCACGTACTCCGCCAGTTCCAGGTTTCCGGTCAGCGCGAAGGCGCACTGGAACAGTTCGTCGTACATTGGCCGGACGCGTTCGATGAAGCCGTGGGGGTTGTCGATGGAGCGCTTCATCAGGGCCATTCCTTCGCGATGCCATCAAAGATGGGCTTCATGCGCTCGTAGATGCCGCTGTAGAGCTCGTACACCCGCTGGTACTTGTCATACCAGGCGGGGTTGACCGTGTGCTGCGAGCGGGCGCGCACGATGCCCGCCGCCTGTTCGTAATCCCTGAAGATGCCGATGCCCACGCCCGCGGTCATCGCCGCGCCCAGGCTGGTGCCCTCGCCCGGCGCATAGTGCACGCTGGTGGGCACGCCGAAGACGCTGGCGAAGATGTCCGGCCACAGCCCGCTGCGCGCGCCGCCGCCGGTCAGGATGATGGAGTCGATCGGCGCGCCGTTTTCCGCCATGATGCGGGCCACCGTGTTCAGCGACAGCGCCACGCCCTCGAAGATCGCCCGCGCCACATGGCGCTGGTCGTGGTAGAGCGAGAAGCCCACCAGGCACCCCTTGGTGTTGGGGTCCCAGTAGGGAGTGCGCTCGCCCATCAGCGTATTCAGGAACATGACGCCCTCCGCGCCCGGCTCGATCTGCCGCGCCATGTTCTCGATGCGGGAGTGGTCGGCGCTGGTGAGCTTCCTGCCGTCGTTCAGGAGGTTGCCCACCGCCCAGTCGTAGGCGGAGGAGGCGGTCTGCACCACGCCCAGCGAGTGGTTGATCTCGCCGTCCATGTCCAGATAGTTGAAGATGCGCTGTTTTTCGTCCAGGAGCGGTTCCGGCGTCAGCTGGGACACCCACGCGCTGGAGCCGATGCAGCAATAGCCGTTGCCCGGCTTGTACAGCCCCGCGCCGCGGCCCGCGCACGCGCCGTCACCGCCGCCGATGGCAACCGGCGTTCCAGGCAGGAGCCCTGTGAGCTTGGCCACCTCGCGGGTGATGCGGCCGGTCACATCCGAGCCCTTGAGCACTTGCGGCATCCGGGACGGGTCCAAGCCCAGATCGGTCAAAAGTTCCGAAGCCCAGGCTTTTTTCTTCAGGTCCAGCGCGATGGTCAGCGAGGCGTCGGAATAGTCGGTATAACCCACTTTTCCGGTGAGCCGGGCGTATAGATAGTCCTTGGTGTTGAGCCACCAGCGGGTGCGCCGGTAGACGTCGGGCAGGTGCGCACGCATCCACAGGATCTTGGGCAGCGTGAAGTGGTGATCCAGGCGGTTTCCGGTCATGCGGTAGAAGTCGTCCCGGGAGATCGTCTTTTCGATTTGCTGCGCCTCCCGCCACGCGCGGGAATCCGAGTGGATGATGTTGGGGTACAGCGCGCGGCCATCCTCCGAAGTGGCAATGCACCCGTTCATCGTGCCAGACAGACCTACGCAGGCGATGTCGGCGGGATTGACCTGGCTCAAAAGCTCCTTGATGCCGCCCAAGATGGCCTCCAGCAGCGCATCCGGGTTCTGCTCGGCCCAGTTGGGCTTGGGGTAGGAGGTCGGGTACTCCTTCTTGACAACGCACAGCGCGACGCCCTTGGGGTCAAACACCGAGCACTTGCTGCCGGTGGTGCCCGCGTCGCAGGTCAGAATCAAGTTTTTCGCCATGTCGCGCCTCCGGTATCCTTTTTCTTATGTCCCCCGCGCGGCTTCCCCCCGCGCCTCATCCATTCTTCGCCCGCCGCCGCACCCACGATGGAGACCAGCAACGCCGTCAGCGGCATGCCAAAAGAGAGCGGCGGGAGCCCGGCGATCATCCAATGGGTGGCGGTCTGGGCGATGGGCGGCAGCCAGAAGGCCGCGAAGGCGGTCAGGCCCAGCCGGACTGCGAAAAACGCCGTCAGTGCGCCGGTCAGCGGTACGATGCCCCACATCAGCGCGCCGTAAAGCGGCCCCGCCACGTCCGGCTCGGCCAGGAGCACCATGACCGCCAGCGCCGTGGGCAGGGACACGATCCCGATCTGTCCCAGAAGGATCCACGGCCAGCGCCGCTCTTTGAAATGCATCGGTCGCTCCGAAAACGAAAGTTTTTCTTATTATAGCATTTTTTGACGATCCTTATCAAGCACTGAAGAAAGCGCCGGAGCCGGAACTTTTCATGTCGAAACCGCGTCAAAAATCTCGTTCCAACCGCGCCGAGTCTTCCGGCGCGTTACTTTAACGCATACGCGGGCGAGGGGTAATGAGCATGGACTACAAGAGCCTGGGCATGAGGATCCGCAAGCGCCGCAAAGCAATGCGCATGACGCAGGAGGAGCTGGCCAAAAAGCTGGGGCTTTCGCTCTCCTTTCTGGGGCACATTGAGCGGGGCACGCGCAAGGCCAGCGTCGAAACGCTGGTGGCCATTGCCAACGAATTGAGTCTCTCAGTCGATTACATGCTGCAGGATTCGCTGCACGACAACGTGCTGCAAAAGACCCCGGCCAGCGGACGACAGCGCGTCGTGCTGGAGGAGATCGCCAAGATCATCACCGACAACCTGGAAGAGTGGGAGAGCTAAAGACGGAGAAAATCCGCGGAGCGGCATTTCTCCGCGATGGAGCAATACTGCGCGGGCCTGAAAATCTGCGGATTTTCCGGGCGGCTCACTGACTGAAGGAAATGTTTCCTCCACCAGTGTACGCACTGGTTATGGAAACACATTTCCGGCGCGCGGGTCACCGGAAATGAATGAATGACCGGGCAGGGTCGCCGATAAACAGAACCGGCGTAAGCATTCAATGTGCTTATGCCGGTTGGTATTTTTTGGCTCAGAGGAGGGAATAGGGCTCAAAGAGCGCATCCCCGGTTCCGAGGCGCCAGGCTTCCGTGAAGCCCGCGCTTTTGAGCATCTCGACGCAAAGGTCAAAGGCGCAGTCGATGAAGCGTATGTCGTGGCTGTCTCCGCTCACGATCGTGCGGCCGCCCAGCTCCCGCCAGCGCGCAAGCAGCCGCGGGGAAGGGTAGGGATCATTCCGCCAACCGCGAGCAACCGCGCCGGTGTTGACTTCCAAAAGCGCCCCGCTTGCCGCCGCGCGCTCCAGCGCTTCCATCGCGGGGCGCGTGTACCGGGGATCGGCCTCGTCAAATAGGCGCAATCGTCCGTTCATCTTCTTGACCAGGTCGAAGTGGCCGATGATGTCCGGGCGGAAGAACGTAAGGAAATCCGCGTGCCTTGCGAAGTAGTCCGCAGCCATCCGGTAGGGGTCGCCGCCATAGCTTTCTTCAATCAGCTTTTTCAGGTTCTCCTCGGTGCTGTCCACCGCAATGTGACCGTCCCCCGAAGGCAGGTAGTGTGTGGAACCGATCACGTACTCATAGGCGGAGCGGTCGAAATCCGCGTAGGAATCTCGCTCGATGCCCAGCCAGATCTTCATCCGGCCCGCGTATTGCGCCTTCAGCGCCAGAACCTCCGCCCGGTAGGCGGCCGCGCTCTCCGCGCTCAGCGCGTACTCCTGGTCAAAGAGCTGCTGGCCGTGCTCCGAAAAGCCAAAGGACACAAAACCCGCCTGAAACGCCGCCTCCGCCATCTCCGGCGCGGTGTTTTTCCCGTCCACGTAGCGGGTGTGGTTGTGGGGCGAAGACAGGACGCGCGTCACAGGCAGCGCACCCCGTACACCGTGTCAAGCGCTTCGATCTGCGCGGCCAGTTCGGGCGATACTTCGCCGTCCAGGTCCAGCGCGGTGTAGGCGTACTTGCCGCGGGAGCGGTTGACCATGCCGCCGATGTTGATGTTCAATGCCGCGATGCGCGAGGTGATCGCGCCCACGACGCCCTGCACGTTGGCGTGCAGCACGCAGATGCGGTGGCCCGCGATGTCACCCAGTTCGCAGTCCGGGTAGTTGACGGAATTCCGGATCGCACCACGCTTCAGGTAATCGTCGATCTGGCAGCTGGCCATGACCACGCAGTTGTCCTCGCTCTCCGGCGTGGACGCGCCCAGGTGCGGGATGGCGATGATGCCCTTTTCGCCAATCAGTTCGTCCTCCGGGAAGTCGGTGACGTAGGCGCGGATCTGACGATTTTCGATGGCAGCCAGCACGTCGCGGCTCACCACCAGCTCGCCGCGGGACAGGTTGATCAGCGTCGCGCCCTTTTTCATCTTGCGCAGCGTCGCAGCGTTGAAGGTGCCTCGGATTTCCTCCAGCAGCGGGATGTGAATGGATACGTAGTCGCTCTTTGCCAGCAGCTCGTCCTGGCTGGACACGCGGTGCACCGAGCGGGACAGCATCCAGGCGTGCTCGACGGTGACAAACGGGTCGAAGCCGATGACGTTCATGTCCAGCCCCGCGCCCGCGTTGGCCACCAATACGCCCACGCCGCCAAGACCGATGACGCCCAGCGTCTTTCCGCGCAGCTCCGGGCCTACAAACTTGCTCTTGCCCTTTTCCACCAGCTTGGGCACCTCCGCGCCCATGCCTTTGAGCGTCTTCACCCACTCGATGCCGCCGATGATCTTGCGGGAGGAGAGCAGCAGCGCCGCCACCGCCAGCTCGCGCACGGCGTTGGCGTTGGCACCGGGGGTGTTGAACACCACCACACCCTTCTGGGCTAGAGCCTCGGTGGGGATGTTGTTGACGCCCGCTCCTGCCCGGGCCACGGCGAGAAGAGACCCCGGCAGCTCCAGCTTGTGCATGTCGGCGCTGCGCACCAGGATTGCGTCGGGGGTTTCCACGTCCGCGCCCACCGCGTACTGGTCCTGGCACAGATAGTCCTTGTAGATCGGCGAAATCTCGTTGAGCGTCTTGATCTTGTACATGCTCAGGCCCTCCCGGCTTCGAACTGCTTCATGAAGGCCACGAGCTTTTCCACGCCTTCGACGGGCATGGCGTTGTAGATGCTGGCGCGCATGCCGACCGCCGAGCGGTGGCCCTTAAGGTTGATGAGCCCGGCCTTCGCCGCTTCCTTGACGAAGGCGTCGTCCAGCGCCTCGTCTCCGGTGCGGAAGGTGACGTTCATGCGGGAGCGCCAGGGGGTTTCGGCGACGCCCTTGAACAGAGCGCTGCCGTCGATGCAGTCGTAAAGCAACTTGGCTTTCTCGATATTGACTTTTTCGATGGCGGGAACGCCACCCAACCCCTTCAGCCACTTCAGGCACAGCCCCGCCATGTAGATGGAGTAGGTGGTGGGGGTGTTGTACATGGAGTCGGCGTCGGTCATCTTCTTCCAGTTCAGCACGTTGGGGGTGATGGGCATTTCGCGGCCCAAAAGATCCCGGCGGACAATCACCAGCGTAACGCCCGAGGGGCCGATGTTCTTTTGCGCGCCGGCGTAGATCACGCCAAAGTCCTTGACATCATAAACCTCGGACAGGATGTTCGAGGACATGTCGGCCACCAGCGGCACATTCCCGGTCTTGGGGATTTCGGTTATGCGGGTGCCGAAGATGGTGTTGTTGGTGGTGATGTGCACGTAGTCGGCCTCCGGATCGAGGGAAGCGGGGTCGATTTCGGGAACACGGGTGTAGTTTATATCGCGGGAGCTCGCGACCGCGCGGACTTTGCCGTATTTTCCGGCCTCGATCATCGCATTGTGGGCAAAGCTGCCGCTGTCCACGTAGTCGGCCTTGCCGCTGCCGGTCAAAAGGTTCATCGGTACCGCGGCGAACTGGCCGGTGGCACCGCCCTGCAAAAGGAGAGCCGCGTATTCGTCGGGGATGCTCATCAGCTCGCGGATCAGGGCCACCGTCTCATCGAAGATCTCCAGATACATTTTGGAGCGGTGACTCATCTCCATCACGGAGACACCCGTATTTTTATACGAAGTCATCTCACGCGCGGCGGTCTCCAGCGCTTCAAGCGGCATCACGGCGGGTCCGGGAGCAAAGTTGAATACGCGGTTCATCCTTGAACGCCTCCCCAGTATATTTTCCCAAACGCAAACGCGGAAATGTCTTAAAGACGGTCATTTTTGCGCAAAACCGCGCCGGGTGCCTTCCCGCCGCGTTGTTTTGCCCTGCGGGAAGAACATTTCGCCGCCCTGGGACGCTTTCACGTTTTACATTGGTAGATTGCCGATGATTATACAAGAAACGCCGCCGGTGCGCAAGCGCGCCCGCGCGGCGGTTTCCGTTAATTTATCCCCTTGCGAAAAGCCGGTTTTTTTGAAGGAGTGAGGATGTTTGATCCTATACGCCCTGCAGCAGATAGTGGAAAGCGCGGCCCGTCACGTCGCACACGCGCAACACCGGCGTGCCCTCAAACACCGGAAGGCTCAGCCGCCCCGTCAGCTGAGGGGTCTTTTGGGTGCGTTCCTCCCGCGCCATCAGGTGGAACGCGCCGCCTCGAAGGTATCCCGCGCCCCAGTTGTCTACCGCGTCAAGACCTTTAAATGCCCGGGCGACGAGGCCCTCCTCCAGTTCAAACGCGTCCAGCGACAGTTCATAAAAGCCGACGCCCGGCAGCATCGAACAGGCGGCGGAAGGATCGCCCTGGGACGGCGGCGCGTCGAACAGCATCTGCGCGCCCATCAGGCGCTTGCGCACCGTCATGTGGGAGACGGGGCTCATGTCCACGCCCACAAAGCGGCGGCCCTCCAGCCGAGCGGCTTCAAGCGACGTGCCGGAGCCCGCGAACAGGTCCATCACCAGGTCGCCGGGCCGTGAGGCGCAACGGACGATGCGCGTCAAAAGGCTCAGGGGCTTTTGCGTGTCGTAGCCGGTGCGCTGCGGGTCCTTCTGCTGCAGGTGGCTCACGTCGTCCCACACGTCGCCGGGGTAGGCGGGTTCGTCGTCGTAGTAGGTGTAGATCTTGCCGCCGGAGCGGATCGACCGGTACACCCGTCCATCGGTGTCCACGTGCCGCTTCATGTGGTTGCGCCGCGCGCCCTCCCGTTCGATGGGCACGGCGGCGATGTTGAAGAAGTAGCGCCTGCCCTTGCGGTAGAACAGGATGTTGTCGTGCTTGCGGCTGAAGTAACGCTTGGCGCGGCCGCCGGTCTGGTAGGACCAGATGATCTCGTTGAGGAAGTTGGCCTCGCCAAAGATTTCATCGGCGATGAGCCGAAGACGCGCGCTGGCGCGGGCATCAACGTGCAGAAACAGAACGCCGCTCTCAGACAATAACGCGTGGGCGGTCTCCAGCGCGGTCCGAAGCAGACGGTAGTAGTCCTCTTGCGGCAGATCATCCCGGTAGGCGGTCTGCGTCAGCGTGCCCTGGCCGCTCTTCCAGTCCTTTTCGCCAACCCTCGTGCGCATGACGAAGGTGTCGCCGGTGGAAAACGGGGGGTCCAGGTAGATCAACTGCGCCTTGCCCCGATACTTTTCGATCAGCTGGGGCGCGACGAATGTGAGTTCTCGGGCGTAAAACTCGCCGCGCGGCGCTTCGCCCGGCGTCAGTTCCCGCTCCACCTGCACCCGTTCCAGTCGCATGCCGCCACCCCCAACAATTTGTATTATTATAGCATACGAAGGCGCGGGAAGTCACGAAAAAATGTCCGGTTGTGTCGGCAGAAGACCATCGTGTCGATTCCAAAGAGGTTTTGCCCGGAAAATGTTAAATTGCCCATTTCCCTTGATGGCTTCGGCAGGATTGCCTATAATAATTGTATTAATGTATGAAAGAGGCGTTCAAATGCTGGACATCAATTTGATCCGGTCCAACCCGGAATTTGTCAAGGCTGGACTGGCCAAAAAGGGGTGCGACGCGGACCTCGATCAGCTCCTCGAAATGGACCAGAAGCGCCGCGCGCTGGTCGCCGAAAACGAGGCGATCAAAGCCGAGCGCAACCGCCTGAACAAGGACATCCCGCAGTTGAAGAAGCAGGGCGGGGACACCACCGCCCTGATGGCGCAGCTCAAAGAAATGGCCGACCGCGTGAAATCGCTGGACGAGGCCCAGGGCGCCATCGAAGAGGAGATTCGTTCGTTCCTGCTGAAGCTGCCCAACCTGCCCGCGGAGGGCGTCGTGGCGGGTGGCAAAGAGAACAATCAGGTGGTCAAAAAGTTCGGCGAAAAGCCGTCCTGGCCGTTTGAGCCCAAGAACCACGTGGAATTGTGCACGGAGCTGGGCCTGATCGATTACGAGCGCGGCGTCAAAATGGGTGGCAACGGCTACTGGCTGTACACTGACCTGGGCGCAAGGCTGGAGTGGGCGCTGCTCAACTACTTCATCACCGAGCACATCAAGGACGGCTACACCTTCATGCTGCCGCCCCACATCCTGACATATGAGTGCGGCCTGACCGCTGGGCAGTTCCCCAAGTTTGAGGAGGACGTCTACCGGCTGAGCGAGGAAGGCTTCCACTTCCTCCTGCCCACCGCCGAAACGGCGCTCATCAACCTGCACCGCGGCGAGATCCTGGAGGAGGACGACCTGCCCAAGCGCCTGTTCGCCTACACCCCCTGCTACCGGCGCGAGGCGGGCTCCTACCGCGCCAGCGAGCGCGGCATGGTGCGCGGCCACCAGTTCAACAAAGTCGAGATGTTTGGCTACACTAGGCCGGAGGACTCCGTCAAGATGCACGAGGAGCTGATCGGGAAGGCCTGCCGCTTGGTGGAGGGCCTGGGCCTGCACTACCAGCTTTCAAAGCTCGCTGCCGAGGACTGCTCCGATTCGATGGCCACCACCTTCGACATCGAACTGTGGCTTCCCAGCATGAACGAATACAAGGAGTGCTCGTCGGTCTCCAACGCCATGGACTACCAGGCGCGTCGCGGCAACATCCGCTTCCGCCGCAAGGACACCAAGAAGATCGAGTTCGTGCACACGCTGAACGGCTCGGGTCTTGCCACCAGCCGCCTGATGCCCGCCATCGTCGAGCAGTTCCAGCAGGGCGACGGCAGCGTGGTGGTGCCGGAAGTGCTCCGGCCGTTCCTTGGCATGGATGTCATCCGCAGGAGGGTATAACATGAGAGCAGTTCCGGCTGAACCGATCACGCATGAGGGCATTGCGCCCTACGGCGCGATGGTGGATTTTATCCAGCCCAAGGGGTTTTCACTGGACGGCGCGCTACACAGGTTCTTCCCCGACCGGGTGATGGTCTACTCGGAGGACGACTTCGCGTTCTCCCCGCTGGAAGTCAAAAAACCGGAGCAGAGGGTCATCGACGCCATGGAGATGCACGAGATGGCGGACGAGATTATCCTGCCGCTGGACGACGACGCGATCATCCACGTCGCGCCCACGACGCCGGAGAAGCCCGACACCTCGAAGGCGGAGGCGTTCGTCGTGCCGCAGGGGACCCTGGTCAAACTGAACCGAGGCGTGTGGCACTTGGCGCCGCTGCCGGTGCATAAAAGTGCCGTGCACGTGCTGATCGGCCTTCCCCAGCGCACCTATGCGCTCGATTGCGAAGTTGTGCCGCTTTCCCAGGACGAACAGTTCGAGATTATTCTGTGACGATATAGCATCCGAGCACAAAGCCGCCGGTTCAACCGGTGGCTCAAAGCATCGAAAAAGCCTGCGGTTTTTTCGATGCGAAGGGAAAGAAATGCGTGCGCCTGAAATTCTTTGGAATTTCCGGGCGGCGCACTGACTTTCGGTATTGTTTCTTCCACCAGTATGCGTACTGATGGAAGAAATACGATTCCGGCGCGCTGGTCGCCGGAATCGATGAGAGCCCTTAGGGACTTTGAGGATGGTCTGTGCCGCCGGTTCATCCGGCGGCTTTGCTTTATAGATCGCTTCCGGCTGCCCATCGTGCTCTTGGCACAGGTTTGTCGTTCAGAAGCGGTGGACCTCAACATTTTTCGCACCAGGCGCGATTTTCACTTGACACCATGAATTCTCCGTGCTATAATCGATTCCGTTCCGCTGGAATGCGGGTCATTAGCTCAGTTGGTAGAGCACCTGACTCTTAATCAGGGTGTCCAGGGTTCGAGTCCCTGATGACCCACCAGACGACAGCCAGTCCTCACAGGACGGGCTGTTTGTTTTTTTGCCCTATCGAGCTTGAAACCAATGAATGCATGGGAACCTGGAACGTTTTTCCAGCGTCAATATTCGCAGAGACTGACAATTCTCGCGGCTTACGAAGTATCCGTTCCCAATGCGGGCCGATACGGCATGCGCTGGCGGAATTCCAGCGAATGCGGCACCGTTTCGCTTTTGTAGGAAAACAATTCGGAGGAGTGAAACGTATGAAGAGAACATCGTGTGCCGTCCTTGTTGTGGTGCTTGTCCTCGCGATGGCTGTGTCCGCCGGTTGGGCGGAAAGCGCGCCTGCCGCGCTTTCAAAGGGCACGGTGCAGGAAGTGAAGGGCGGCGATTCGATCGATCTGGATGGCGACGGGGCGGCGGAGTCCATCGCATTCGCCAGTTCCGGACCGGACGCGGAAGAAGGGCAGTACACGCTGACCGTGGGCGGCGCGACAGTCTCCGGCACCGGATGGGGCCTTACGGGTCGGGTGCACGCCATGCGCCTGAACAGCGGCATGCAGGAAGCCTACCTGCTGGTCTCCGAATTCGGCCCCAGCGACGACAACGCCTGTTATGTCTACCGCTATGCGGAGGGCAAGCTGGCTTACGCGGGTCTCGTGGGCAGCGCGCCCGAGGACATCTATGTGACCGGCGCGCAGTTTTCCGGCAGCGTTCGGGCGAATGTCCTTCAAACCTGGTATCGCCCCGCCGATTTTACCATCGCGCGCGCCTGGGGCGTAGACGAGAATACCGGCGCTTCGCTGGAGGAACCCGTGGTGGTTGAGGTACCGAGGGCCGTCTACCCGATGGGCACCATCGTGACCACGAAGGTCACCCTGCCCCTTGCGGTTTCGCCGCTGGATGACACGGCCGCGCTCACCATCCAGAAGGGTGAAAAACTCATCCTGTCCGGCAGCGACGACGTGGAGTGGGTGTATGCCGTTCCTGTGGAGCGCCACGACGATGCCACGCTTGCGGGCGGTTGGTTCCGCGTGAAGGACATTCAGGTGTTGATTGACGGGAAGGCGTACGAGGGTGGCGACGTGTTTGACGGATTGGTGTACGCGGACTAACCTTCCGCAAAACCCGCCCGCCGGATGGATTGGCATACGATTGGCGCCGTGGCCTCATGGAGGCCCCGGCGCTTTTGAACGCTAAAAATCCGCAAGCGGCTTTTCCACGCATAGAAAGGATTCAGCAGAATCTCAGAGCGCTTTCCATGCGCGGGTTATCAGCCTTCGACGGTCAGCGACCCAATCAGTCGTTCCAGCGACTCGGTGTACCGCTCGTCGTCCTCCGGTGTGCGCTTCTTGGGGCCTTTCAGATGGTGCTTGGCGTGGGCCATCCGAGCTTTTTTGTGCAGGTGGCGCTCGGCCAGCAGCCCGTCAATGTTTCCTTCCGTGTACCACATGCCGCTTTGGTGGATCGGGTGCGCGCCCCGGCCCAGTGCCATCGCTGCCACGCCGTAGTCCTGCGTCACCACGATGTCGCCACGCGCGCAGCGGTTGACCAGCGCGAAGTCCACAGCGTCCGCGCCTGCGCCGATCACCTCCACCCGCGCGTAATCGCTTACGAGCACATGGTTGGTATCGCAGAGCAGCGTCACCGGAATGTCGCGCTGTCTGGCCACTTCGATGGTCTGCCGCACCACTGGGCAGGCGTCGGCGTCCACGTAGATCGTCATGCGTCCCCCTCGATTCTGCACCCGGCTTCTCTTAGCGCCTGGACCGCCCGGGCATAGGATGCGTCTTTGACGAACAGATAGTCTGTGTCGTACGTGGACACCGCGAAGATGCTCACGCCTGCCGCCGCCAGCGCGGAAGCCAGGCGCGAAAGGATGCCGACCAGCGAAAAGTCCAGAACGCCTTCGACCCTGAGGCCCCGCCAGCCGTCCTCCCGAGCCTCGCAATCCTTCGGCGCGTCGCCCGTGGGGCAGACCAGCGAGCACTCTTCATCCGTCCGCATGAGAAAATGGAAGGGCTTGTCCTGCCAGACGGCCTCAAGGGGCTTGCACACGGTGAACGCGCCGGGCAGCGGCTTCAGCGTCAATTTCGGCGCGTTTGATTGCTTGATGCCAAACGCCACCCAGCGGCCGTCGCAATCCTCGATGACAAACTCCAGGTTGCCATAGTCGGTCCTGCCCAGCGGCCGCGCAAACCGCGCGCTCTGTTTTTGGAATTCATCGTACAGCGTCGCCGGACTTTGCGCGTACAGGTAGGCGTCGTAGCCGTCGCCGTACAGCTCGCGGTTGGGCGCAACCGGACGCCCCGCGCTGTCGGTCAGCACGATCTCCGCGTCCCCCATATACAGGCAGATGTGCTTCTCCGCCGCGTCCAAATACCTGACCGCCCGGAAGCCCAGGCTTTCGTAGAACGCCGCCGTCCTCTCCATGTCCGGGACGGGGAAGATGCAGCTGAGACCGCGAATTTGTGCCATGGGAATTCCTCCGTTTTGTACCAACGCAAAATATTGTTTCGTCCAAAGCGGCGAGAGAATTTCGATGCAGAACAAGGAGCCGGAGCGAGGTGTAGCAGCGCTACATCGAGCGGAGAGTGACACAATTCTGCGCGAAAAGATCCGCCGCGACGACGAAAGAATGTTTGGTATTAACAAAAAAACTGCCCCAACCGGGACAGCTCTTTGATCCATATGGATTACTGCGCCGCGACCTTGTTCATGCGCTTGGCCAGTCGCGACTTTTTGCGGTTCGCCGCGTTCTTATGGATAACGCCCTTGCTGGCGGCCTTGTCAATGGACGCGGAAGTCGCGTTGAGGAGCTGCTGGTCGGCAGAGCCCGCGGCGGTCGCGACCTCAAACTTCTTGACGGACGTACGCATGGCGGTCTTGATCATGCGGTTGCGAAGATTCTTCTTCTTGTTCACCTTGACGCGTTTGATGGCGGACTTAATGTTCGGCAATTCTGTTCACCTCCCAGCCTTTTATCGACAAACGCCATTATACCATGTGAAGCCTGTGAATGCAAGATCGAGTTGACCGGATTTGGTTAAAACTTTGATTGGGCGGTGATCAGGCCCGATTTCCGGCATGCTATTCACGGGAGGCGGTCAAGTTTGCAGATTCGGACGGATTTGGCGATGGAGGCCATTGGACCGGACGGCGCGAGGGGAAAGGCAAGATATCCCGGGGTCAAGGTGGCCATCTGGGAGGAGAGCGGCATCTCCATCACCGAGGTGGTGATCGATGAGGAAGCCGGCGCCCGGATGATGGGAAAGCCGCTGGGCCGCTACATCACGCTGGAGTGTGGCGCGGTACGCACCGGAGACCCGGAAATGCGGCGGGCGGTTTCGTCGCTCCTGGCGGAGGAATTGACCCGCATGCTGCCGGACGGCGACGCGCCGGTGATGGTGGTGGGCCTGGGCAACCGGCAGGTGACGCCTGACGCGCTGGGGCCGATGACCGTCGACCGCACGCTGGTCACCCGCCACATCTTTCAGGAGCTGCCCGACAGCGTGGACGACCGCATGCAGCCGGTGTGCGCCATCGCGCCGGGCGTACTGGGCGTGACCGGAATCGAGACGCTGGAGATGGTCTCCGCGCTGGTGGAGCGCGTCAAACCCCGCGCGGTCGTCGTCATCGACAGCCTGGCAGCCCGGGAAGTGGCGCGGGTGGGCACGGCCATCCAGC